>JANWHL010000100.1 GCA_025450405.1 Ktedonobacterales bacterium | reverse complement strand
CTGGACCCCGTGGACAAGTTCTGTCATGAGATGGGGGTGGCGGTGTCGGAGCCGCTGCCGAAGTTAACGTTGACACGCGGGAGCCTCCCCGCTGAACCCCAGGTGATACTCCTGGGATGCCGGGGGTGACAAACATGGACGAGGGGCTGGGTCCGCTACGGCGGGGAACCTGGCCCCTCTCTCGTTGGGGGAGGAGGGATTCACAATGAGGACACGGAGGCGGGGTCCCCCACTGGGGGCTGGGGTCCCCCACTGGGGGCACACAGAGGGACGGAGAGGGAAGGACGGAGTAACCGCCGAGGGCGCGGAGGACGCAGAGGCGAGAGAGGGAGGATGCGGGACGGCAAAGGGGATGGTCGCGGGTCCGGAGCGGCCGTGAATGGCCGGCACACGGGCGCGGGGGCATTTATGCGGGGGGGCGAGCGGGACGCTTATGGCAGGGCGCGCGATTGCGGCGATTTGAGTAGATCGGGCGACCGCGGCGACTCGGGCATGTCAGGCGATTATGGCGATGCGGGTATGGCGGGCGTAGTGCGGTGATTCTCGTCAGCGGGGGCGCGCCGGGCGAGCGCGCCGGAGGAGACGGGCATGGCGAAGTTCCTGTTTGTGACTGGCGGGGTGGCCTCTTCGGTGGGCAAGGGCATCACGGTGGCGTCCATCGGGCGCTTGCTGAAGAGCCGGGGGCTCTCCGTCTCGATCATGAAGCTGGATCCGTACATCAATGTGGATCCGGGCACGATGTCGCCCTACCAGCACGGGGAGGTCTTCGTCACCGACGACGGCGCGGAGACTGATCTCGACCTGGGGCACTACGAGCGCTTCACCGATGAGCCGGCGAGCCAGGCCAGCAATGTCACGACGGGCCAGGTGTACGCGGCGGTCATCGGCAAGGAGCGACGCGGCGAGTATCTGGGCGGGACAATCCAGGTGATCCCGCACATCACCAATGAGATCAAGGACCACATCCACGCCCACGCGCGCCTCAGCGGCGCCGACGTGGTGATCTGTGAGGTGGGCGGCACGGTGGGCGATATCGAGGGTGAGCCGTTCCTCGAGGCCATCCGCCAGATGCGCAAGGATTGCGGCCGCGACGATGTGCTCTACCTGCACGTGACGCTGCTGCCGTACATCGGGGCGACCAAGGAGCTGAAGACCAAACCGACGCAGCACAGTGTGAAGGAGCTGCTGCGGGCGGGGATCCAACCTGATGTGATCCTCTGCCGCTCGGATTATCCGGTCAGCGACGACATCCGCGAGAAGATCGCGCTCTTCTGTAACATCGAGCGGCGAGCGGTGATCCCCCTGGTGACGGCGGCGACGATCTACGCGGTGCCCTTGATGCTGGAGGAGGCGGGGCTGGGTGGCTTCCTGGTGGAGACGCTGCGGCTGCCGGAGGTGGCGCCGGCGGACCTGGCGGAGTGGCGGGCGCTGGTGGACGGCATCCAGACGATCAAGCCGGCGGTGCGAGTGGCGCTGGTGGGCAAGTATGTGGAGCTCCACGACGCCTACCTCTCGGTGGCGGAGGCGCTGCACCACGCGGCGTGGTCGCACGGGCTGGATGTGGAGATTGAGTGGGTGAACTCGGAGTCGCTGGAGAAGCGTTGGGACGAGTATGAGCCGCTGCTGGAGGCGGTGGATGGCATCGTGGTGCCGGGGGGATTCGGCAGCCGGGGGATCGAGGGCAAGATTCGCGCGGCACGGCTGGCGCGCGAACGGGGAGTCCCATACCTGGGACTGTGTCTGGGCCTGCAGGTGGCGGTGATCGAGTTCGCGCGCGATGTGGCGGGACTGGCCGGCGCCAACAGTGGGGAGTTCGACGAGGCGGCGCACCACAAGGTGATCGACCTGATGCCGAGCCAGCGGAATGTGGCGGACAAGGGCGGGACGATGCGGCTGGGCCAGTGGGTCTGCTGCCTGACGCCGGGGAGCCGCGCACACGCGGCGTACGGGGAGCAGATCATCTTCGAGCGCCACCGGCACCGCTATGAGTTCAACAACAGCTATCGCAAGCGGCTGGAGGCGGTGGGGATGGTGCTGAGCGGGCGTTCGGCGGACAACCGGCTGGTGGAGATCATCGAGCTGAAGGACCATCCGTGGTTCGTGGCGACGCAATTCCACCCGGAGTTCAAGAGCCGGCCAACGCGGCCGCACCCGCTCTTCCGGGCGTTCATCGGGGCGGCGGCGGAGCGGGCCGAGCGCGAGGGGCACCTGGTGCGGGGGTCCATGGACGTGGCGGCGGATGCGGTGGCGGCGGTTGAGGCCGGTCATGGCCACGGCAATGGCAATGGGAATGGGCACAGTGTGGTGGCGGAGAAGCAGCTGGCGGCGGCGAAGCGGGGGGAGTGAGGGGTCATGGGCCCTCTCCCCCGGCCGGTGGGTTCCTCACCCCCGTCCCCTCTCCTTGCGAGGAGAGGGGAGTCGGGCCCGCGATGGGATCGGCCGATAGCGGCCGGATCGTGAGGCGAGGCCGCGGAATCGAAGGTCCGCGTGGAAGTCCGCTGGCGGCCGGCCGCCAGGGATGTGGGTGAAAATGGGAGCGGCCAAGGGCGGGTGAGGTGGTGGGGCGAGGATGCGGAATCGAAGGTCCGCGTCTAATCCTGAGCTTCGGCGTACCAGGTGGGCGACGGATATAAGGGGCTATTGTCGGGAGAATCCTGGATGGCAAGGGCGCGGTGCGGCGAGGATGCACACGCTGGCGGCACCACTGGCCATGGGCAAGCGGGGTGTCTGGGGACGGAGGCGCCCTGATGGACACGGGTAATCAACCGGGCGGGGCTGGCGGCGAGGTGGAGGCGGCGCGCTGGGGGCGGCATGCGGGGTGGCTGGGAGAGGCCGAAGTGGCGGCCCGGCTCGTGGCGGGCTCGTGGCGGGGGGTGTCCTAGCCCGGGGGGGGCGGCGGTGGCGCCGCTGGCTCGTTGGGCGTTTGAATATAGGGGGCGGTCGTGGCGTGCCCGGGCCATGGGGTCGCGCGGGCGATGCCAATCGGGAATGGGCGTATAGGGTCACGATAGCGGCGACGAGGAGCTGAGCACTCATGAAGATCACCTGCAAGCAGCAAGACCTGGCCAAGGGACTCTCGACGGTCAGCCACGCGGTCTCCACCCGCTCGACGCTGCCGATTCTCTCGAACATTTTGATCGTAACGGATGGGGACCGCATCCGGCTCTCGGCAACCAATCTGGAGATCGGGATCACGTGCTCGGTGCCGGCACGGGTGGAGACGGAGGGCACGACGACGGTGCCGGCGCGGCTGCTGCTCGATTTGGTGAACAGTCTGCCGCAGGACCTGGTGGAGATGGCGCTGCAGCCGGGGGGCCACACGCTACGGGTGAGTGGGGGGCGCACGTCGGCCAACATTCGCGGCATGGACCCGACGGAGTTCCCGGCCATCCCGACGGCGGAGGGCAGTGAGGCGCCAGTGAAGCTGGAGGCGGGGGAGCTGCGCGAGATGATCGCGCAGGTGGCCTTCGCGGCGGCGACGGACGATACGCGCCCGGTCTTCACGGGGGTGCTGGCGCAGGTGGGCGATGACCGGCTGACCTTCGCGGCGGCGGATAGCTTCCGGCTGGCGGTGCGCAACGCGGCGCTGCCAGGGAGCGGCGGCGGAGGCGTGGCGACGGCGGTGGGCGATGTGCTGGTACCGGCACGGACACTGACCGAGCTGGCGCGGGTGCTGCCGACCGAGGGCGTGGTGGAGATGTTCGTGACGCCCAACCGCAACCAGGTGCTCTTCCACGCGGAGGATGTGGACCTGGTGTCCAATCTGCTGGCGGGGCAGTTCCCGAACTATCGAGCGATCCTGCCGAAGACGCACTCGACGCGGGCGGTGGTGAACACGGTGGAGTTCCGCGCGGCGACGAAGCGGGCGATGCTCTTCGCGCGGGACAGCGCGAACATCATGCGGCTGAAGGTGGAGGCGGGCGAGCCGGGTGGGCTGACGCCGGGGTCGGTGACGCTCTCGGCGACGGCGGAGGAAGTGGGCGACGCGACGGACAGTCTGGCCGCGGCGGTGGATGGTCCGGGGCTGGAGGTGATCTTCAACGTGAAGTATCTGGCGGACGTGCTGGCGGTCATCGAGACGGCGGACGTGGCGCTGGAGCTGAACGGGCCGCAGGCGCCGGGGGTGGTGAAGCCGTCGGGCCAGGAGGCGGGCGAAGAGTACACGTACGTGGTGATGCCGATGCACAACACGCGGTGAGGGATGCCAGAGGGACGATTTAACCACGGAGGACACGGAGGAGCGGAGCGGGAAGTCGATAGTGGCGTATCCCTGGCTCCTCTCCATGCGCTGGGTGTCCTCACCCCCGACCCCTCTCCTTGCGAGGAGAGGGGAGGCAGGACCACGACGCGAGGCGGCCACGGGCGAGATGGGTGGTTGGCGGAGAGGCGCGCTGAAGGGCGCGGCGAATCCGCGGGACGTGAGCGGACCTCCCCCCCCAACGCCGGTATCCTGGTGGTTGTGGCCGTAGCCATCCCGGCGAATCCGTGGGGCGCGAGCAGACCTGACCCCCAGCCCCTCTCCATGGCGATGGAGAGGGGAGTCTGGCGCACGGCGCGAGCGGTGGATGGCGGGCGGGGTGGTGTGGCGGGCCCGCGGTATCGGAGATCCGCCGTGTACGAGCCCTGGCGACGGGCCGCCAGTGATGCGGGTGCAACGCCGGCGGCCAAGGGCGGGCAGGGTGGTGTGGCGAGCAGGCGCCCTGAAGGACGCGGGTAATCCTGAGCCGCGGGCGGGTCGTGGGGAATGGGCGCGCTGGGCGAGCGTCGCAGCCAGGGGCGGGCGGGGTGGTGCGGCAAGGAGGCGCCCTGAAGAGACGCGGCGAATCACCGGCCGGCGAGTAGGGTGGTGGGGCGGGCAGGCGGCATGGAAGGTCTGTGGGTAGGTCCGCTGGTGACGGGCCGCCAGTGGGACGGCTGAAAGTGGCGGCAGGGCGGCCAAGTGCGCGGGTCGTGGTGGGGCGAGGATGCGGAATTGAAGGTCCGCGGGTAGTCATGCTGCCGGTGTGGGTGGTGGTGGAGGCGGCGGGCTATTATCAGGAGAATCCTGAGCTCCGCGCGACGGGTGTAGGCGGCGGACGAGCGGGGCCAGTGGGCAATTTTCGGCGGAAGCGCCAGGACGGCGCGCCGCCGCGCGTCACACTGGGTCGGGAGGAGGCGTCGGGGTTTCCTGGCGGGGGCGACCGCGGCGAGGGGACGCCGGCCGCAAAGGCCGCCGGCGGGGACTGGGAAATTCGGGCCGCAAAGTCCATCGGCGGGGTCTGGGCGGAAATGGGATCACAACAGCCCCTTGCCGGAATGGGATCACAACAGCGCCTTACGCGCTTCGTGGCACGTGGGGCGGACGACGCACGATGCTCGCTTTGCGCTCGTCCGCGCGCTAGCCTTTGATCTGGCTGGCGGGGGGTGCGGTGATGGTGACGCCGCTGTCGTAGCGGGTGAAGTCCACGGTGAGGGTGCCGGTGATGCTGGCGCCGGAGAGGCCGGGGGCGAGGTTGCTGGCGGAGCCGGCCGTGGGCGCGGAGAGACTGAGACCGGGGAGCAGGCCGGTCTTGACGCGCTCGATGCGATTGTCGCTCTCGCGGACCCAGAGGTCGGTCTTGACCTGTTCCTGGGAGGCGGTGGCCCGGCCGGTGGTGGCGGGGATGGCGAACGACATGGTGCCGGTCAGGTGCCAGCACTTAACGCCGTTGATGGTGTCCTCGCCGGCGAGCTTCAGGTCCTTGCCGGCGCTCTGGGGTGTGAAGGTGAAGGACGCGCTCGCGCTGCCAGCGGGGACGGTGGACTGGGTGTAGAGGTCGCTCTGGGGCAGGGTGATGCCGGGCATCTGGATGGTGTAGCGCGTATAGGCGGTGGTGCCGATGGTGATCAGCTCCAGCTTCATGGTGAGCGCTGGGGTGTCGAGGCCGCTGGCGGTGCCGGGCGCGGCGGTGGTGGTGGCGCTCCGGACGTTCAGGATGAAGTGGGAGGCGGATTGGTCGGTCCCGGCGTTGTGCTCGACCAGCTGGCCGGTGCCGACCGAGGACTTCAACGGGCAGACGACGACCTTTGGCTACGACACGCTGGGGCGGATGACGAGCGAGACCCTGCCGGGGGAGACCAGCGGGGAGACGACCGAGAGCTGGAGCTATACGACCTGGTGCGCCAGCCTGAGCGCGGCGAACAGTCCGTGCGTGGAGGTGGACGACAGCAAGCGCTACGGCAGCGGGAGCACCGACACGGTGACCAGCCGGGCGTTCTACGACGGCGCGGGCCGGCTGGCGGAGACGCGCAGCCCCGGGCCGAGCGGGCAGGACGTGGTGGCCTACGCGGACTACGACGCGGCGGGGCACTTCACCTTCGAGAGCAGCTCGTACTTCGTGGCGGCGTACGGCGGGGCGGCGGGGCCGGCGGCCTACAGCGTGCCCGACACGACCCAGGTGGGGACGAGCACGGTCTACGACGGGGCGGAGCGTGTGACGAGCGTGACCGACGCGGTCGGGCACGTGACGGCGACGAGCTACGCGCCGGCCCAGGGGTTGAACGGCGACACCGGCTATTACGAGGCGACGACCATCACCGACCCGCAGGGGCACCAGCGGGTGACGCTGACCGACGCGGTGGGGCGCGAGACCTACGACGAGCGCTACACCGGGACCGCCGCGCCCTACACCCTGTACGCGGCGACCAAGTACTACTACGACCTGCTCGGGGGCTTGACCGAGATCCTGCCGCCCAACGGCGTGGGGCCGGTGACGTATGCGTACGACGCGGCGGGGCGCAAGACGGCCCTCTCGGACCCCGACCGGGGGAACGAGACGTACATGTATGACGCGGACGGGAACCTGATGGCGGCGAGCGACGCGCGCGGGGCGGCGGGGACGGTCTACGCCGGCTACGACGGGCTGGACCGCCTGGCCTGGCGCAACACGACGAACACGAGCACGGGGGCATACGTCACCTACACCTATGACAGCACGGCGAACGGCAACGATGGCGTCGGTAATCTGACGGCGGAGCATTTCGCCGGGACACCGGGAGGGCCGAACGCGGGCTTGAGCGGCAGCTACGCCTACGTCTACGACGCCCGCGGGCAAACCACGAGCATCGCGGAGACCATTGGCAGCACGACCTACACCGCGGGCGCGAGCTACGACGACGCGGGGGACCTCATCAGCGAGACCTACCCGGACGGCGAGACCAAAAGCGATACCTACGGCGCGCAGGGGTGGTTGCAGAGCGTCCAGACGCGGCAGGGCAGCACGATCACCACCCTGCTGAGCAATCTCACCTACGGTGGACCCGCCGGTCCCTATGGGGCGGTCACTGGGGCGAGCGTGGGCAATGGCACCTACACCTACAGCGCCGGCTACGACCTGTTGCTTCGGCCGACCTGGACGCTCCTCACCCGCGCGCGCGATGGGGCCACCGCGTTCTACCAGTCGCGCACCTACGACGCGCGGAGCGATCTGACCGCGCTCCAGACCGACGTGCAGGGCAAGACGGACTACCAAGCCTTCTGTTATGACGACCAGTCGCGGCTGATCTGGGCGAGCAGCGCGAGCGGGACCATCCCCTGCGGCGGGACAAACAGCGCCGGGACGCTGAGCGGCGCGCAATATACGCAGAGCTTCACCTACGATGTGCTCGGGCGGCTGACGGTCGGGCCGCTGGGGAATTACACGTACGGCGACGGGGCGCACGTCCACGCGGCGACGGCCATTGGGAGCAGCTGGATGGCGGCGTACGACGCGGCGGGGGACATGACCTGCCGGGCGGCCACCAGCGTGACCACGTGCGCGGGCGGCAGCCCCACCGGCGCACCGCTGACCTACGACAACGGGGGGCAGCTGGCCCAGTGGCAGAGCGCACCAGGGGGCAGCCCGAGCGCGGCGGCGACCTATCTGTACGACGGGGAGGGCAACCGCGTCGAGGCGCAAACCACGCAGAACGGGACGACGACGACCACGGCCTACATCGGTGGCTTGGAGGAGGTGAGCACCACCGGCACGCAGACCAGCACCACGACGTACTACTATGCCGGCAGCCAGCGTATCGCCCTGGCGGTGAACGGCGCGGTCTCGTACCTGGCGAGCGACCAACTCGGGACCACGAATGTGGCGCTGGACGCGAACGGGAATACGACGGCCGTAGTGCTGGACGCGCCGTACGGCACGACGCGCTACGCGAGTGGCAGCATGCCTGGCAGCTATGGGTTCACCGGGCAGCACAGCGACGCGGCGACGACGGGCCTCGACTACTACGACGCGCGGTATTACGACCCCGTTGCCGGCCAATTCGCCAGCGCCGATACGGCGCTCGACGGGCTCGACCGCTACGAATATGTTGGCGACAACCCGGAAATCGGGACCGACCCGACGGGGCATTTCGACAGCGGAGGGCTGTTGTGGTGCGCCCAGGTGTGCACGTTCATCCTTTCGATTGTACGAGGCATCCTTGGCGCTCCAGGCGAGGCGCTACCAGCCGCATTCCGGCCTGCGCCTGAGTCCAGCGCCCCCACGGCCCAACAGGTTGCGGAAGGAATTACGCAGTCGCAGCAAAACCCAGAGAGCGGCGATTGGCCCGGTGCGACTGGTGGACATAGCGATCCAACTGACTCGGGCACGCCCACGCGCCCAGGCGGAGATGACAACCCGCCATGGAAGGGTTCCTCAGGCGGGCGGAACAAAGGGAGTAGCAACAAGCCGCCGGCCAACACGGACAACAAACGCCCTTCCGGAAAGGCATATGGCGCGCGCGGCGGCAACAAGCGCATCAACATGTTCCAGCGGGTGAACGGTGTGGACGCGGGCGACCCCGCCGGCATCTATGTCCCCGCGCCGATCCCCTGGCGCACGATTCAATTGCCCGGCGGGCCGGACGCGCCCGCACAGTCACCGCAGCCGGGGTGGCAGCAGGTGTGGGACGGTGTGCAGCAGTGGGGGAGCAACGTGGGGGAGGCTTGGAACACCGTTTGGAACAACTTCAACCAACCGGCGCCCGCCCCATGTACGTGCGGGGCACCCGGTGCTGGGGGCGGGGACGACGGTGAGGGCGACCCGATCGAGGATCCCCTCCGCCCCGACATACCGTTGCTCGACTGACTCTTCAGGCTCGGAGGCTGGGATCTTGCGGTAGGCAGTGAATCTCGGTCAGGGCGTCGCGGCCGAGGGCGCGCCAGGTGTAGTCGGGCGTGATCAGGCGAGTGCGGGCGCGCCTGACCCCCACGGCGCCGCTGGCCGTGCGCGCCGTCCCGGGGGCTGGGGATCGTCGAGCCAGCTTGCTATCGTCGGGGCGGACTGTGGGTCGGATGCCAAGCCATAGCCCGCGGGCCAGAAATGTCCAGACTTTGACGAGAATGGTGATCCTGTTGACATTCAGTCAAACACCAGGCTCCTGTCCCTGTGGCGCCTCGGGCCGCGGGGCGGAAGTGGGCGCGGTACAATAGATTGCATGCATGCCAGTAGATGGGCGATGATGAGGGCTGCCTGCGACGACCGCTGCGGGGGGCCGGGTGTTCGAGGAACGGAGCGGGTCAGAAAGGTCGCGCGCGGACATGACCAACGCAGAGGCGCTTCGCTGGGATCGCGCAGGGCTCGCGTTCTTGCGGTCAGAACAGTTTGCCGATGCACTGGATGCGCTCGAGCGCGCGCTTGAACTTGACCCGGCGTGCGCAGACCTCTGGGTGCACAAGGCCGTGGTGCTCCGCGGGATGGGCCGTCACCGCCAGGCACTGGAGGCGGCCGAGCGCGCCATCGCGGTGGACCCGGCCGAGCCCGGCAGCTGGACGGCCCGGGCGATTGTGAATGCGGACCTCGGACGCAACGAGGCCGCCCTTGCTGATCTAAGAAGAGCGCGAGACCTCGACCCGACCTACGGCAATCTGCTCCGACTGTGGACGTTGGAGGGGGATCTCCGTGGCCGCCTCCAAGACCGCGAGGGTGCGCTGGTGGTGCTGGATCGCGTGCTCAGCCTCCAGCCGGAGGCTGCGGTGGCGCTGCATGTGAAGGGCCTGGTGCTCCACAAACTGGGGCGCGACCTAGAGGCGATGGCGGCCTACGAGCGCGCGCGCGCCCTGACGCCGGAGGATACCGGGCTTTGGTGCAACACGGCGATCACCCTGGCGGCGCTGGGGCGCGACGCCGAGGCGCTGGCGGCGCACCAGCGGGCGATCGACCTTGAGCCGGACGTGGCCCTGTGGCGGCAACACCTGGGCGACGCGCTTGCCGCGCTGGGTCGCTATAGGGAGGCGCTGGAAGCCTACACCCAGGCCGTCGAGCGCGACCCAGGCAATGGCAATGCCTGGCACAATCGGGGGACGGCCCTGGCCCGCCTTGGACGCCGGGAGGAGGCGCGGGCCGCGTACGAGCGGGCCCTCGCCATCGCGCCGGTCGATACCAACGCCTGGGTCGATCGGAGCGGAACCTTACTCGCACTCGATCGGCCCCAGGCGGCGCTGGTGGCCGCGGACCGGGCGCTCGAGCGTTCGCCCGACGATGGGGCCGCCTGGGAGGTCAAGGGAACCGCGCTCACCCGGTTGCGCCGGCATGGCGACGCGGTGAGCGCGCTCGATCGGGCACTGGCACTGGGCAACGCGACAGCACCGGTCTGGCACGCCAAAGCCGCCGCCCTGTGGGGTCTGCGGCGCTACGACGAAGCTCTCGCCGCGTTCGACCGGGCGCTGGCATTGGGGCCCGACGGGGCGGACATCCTCGCCAACAAGAGCACGCTGCTGGTCGCCATGAAACGCTACGCCGAGGCGCTGGCGGCGGCCGATCACGCGCTGGCCCTCGCGCCGGAGAGCATGCCGGCGTGGCAGACCCGGACCGTCGCGCTTTTTCACCTGCGGCGCTATGGGGAGGCCTGGGCGGCGTTCCGGCAGGCGATCACACACATGCCGCGCCGG
>JANWHL010000099.1 GCA_025450405.1 Ktedonobacterales bacterium | reverse complement strand
CTGCGGATTCGGGTTGCCGTAGTCCACGCTGCCCATCATCGCCAGCACATCGCCCGTCCATGGGTCGATCGCCACGCCGGCCGCGTTATTCACGTTGAACTGCGGGTCATCCAGCGGCGGGTGGGTGCCGCATGAGTAGGCGGAGTCGCCCGCGCAGTACCAGTTCTGTGTGAACGGCTTCTGGATGTAGTTCAGGGCGTCGGTCTCCATCTCCAGCTCGAGATTCCAATCGAGCGTCGTGTAGACGTTGAGCCCCGCCTGCTCCAGCGCGGCGTCAGTGCCGAGCCCGAAGGTGTCCTCCAACTGCCGGATCACCTCATTGACAAAGTGTGGCGCCCGCTTCGTCGTGTCCTCACTGCTGTGCGCGTTCTGCCGGAACCACTTCCAGTGGTAGATGTGCTGGTTGGTGAACATGTCCACCAGCTCGCTCTTCGCCTGGGCCTCCTGGGCATCCGTGATATCGCCTACGCTCTTCATCGAGTCGAGCACCTCGGTGGCGCCCACGTAGTCCACTTCCTCGTTGCCGGTCGCCTTGGGACCGCTCCAGACCGATTGCGGGCAGGGGGCCGTCGCGCACGAGAGCGGCTGATCCTGGCCAACGGGCAGATAGGTGCTTGGCGCGTTCGGCAGGCGCGCCAGCAGCGCCGCCTGCGCCAGATCGAGCTGCTGCGATGCCGTCATCAGCGTCTGACCGTCCGGCCCCTTGACGACGTCCAGCCCGAAGAAATTGCGGGCCGCCGCCTCGATCCCCGTATTGTTGTCTCCGTAGGGGATGTTGTTCAGGTACATCTCCAGGATCTGCCACTTCTCGTACTCCTGCGTCACGCCGTACGAGAGGATCAGCTCGTGGAGCTTGCGGGTGATCGTCTTCTCATTGTTCTTGATCACCAGGAGCTTGACCAGCTGCTGGGTGATGGTTGAGGCGCCCTGCTGGGCCTGGCCGCCGGCGCTCGTGTCCACCAGCGCCGCGCGTGCGGTGTCGAGCAGATTGAAGCCCGGATTCGACCAGAAGCTCCGGTCCTCGATATCCACCGTCGCCTTGATGATCCAGTTGTTTCGATCCTTACAGGTCGCGCAGTGCTGCGTGTCGATGAGCGCGTATGGTTCATAGAACTGGAAGCCCGTGTTGCCGCTCATGGTGTAGAGCAGAATGCCGTTGCGGTCGTAGATGCGGGTGGCGCGCGCCACGCGCTGATCCCAGGTCTGCTGGATCAGGCCACGGTTCTGGTAGTAGTAGGTCGCGGCGTACGCGCCGCCGGCCCCACCAGAGCCACCCAGGGCCGACAACACCAGCACCAGACTCGCGATGCCCAACGCGTAGCCAAGCGGGTTCGGCCGCACGCGCTTCATGCGCCACTTGCGCGCCAGCAGGCGTGCCCGCGACCGCCGGTACGGCAACACCATCGTCGCCAGTTCGCCGCTGGCCAACGCCGGCGGCGGTGTTCGCGGACCCGCCGCGCGCCGCCCTGGCGACCCACCACGGTCTGGCGCGCCGCCGCCCCTCTGCCGGTCGCGCACCGCGCGCTCCGCCCGGCCCACCATCGCCGAAAACTGCTCGGTGATGCTCCGCCCCGCCTCGCGGAAGCGGTCGCCGATGGTCCGTCCTCGGCCCTGGGAAGAGGACGCCCCGGCCCGGCTGTCGTAACGGCTGTCATATTCGCGGCTGTCGTCCGCGCGGCCGCCATGGCGGCTGTCGTAGCGGCTATCGGACTCGCGGCTGTCCTCGTCCCGGCCGCCGGGACGCCCACGTGCCCTGCCGGCGGCGGAGCTCGGGCCCGATCCGCCAGCGATACCCGGCGGCCGGATCAGCCCATTGAGCCGCGGGCCGGCTCCGCTCGCCCGACCCGGCGCACCGCGGCCGTCTGGTGGTCCACTCCGGCGTGGCGTTGGTCCGCCCGATCGCCGACCGTCCATGTCGCGCTGATAGGGATCCCGCGTGTCACTGCCCATTCCGCAGACCTCCACCCACCGCCCCACAGCATCCACGGAGCGGCCGCTACCGCATCGCGCCGGCATGATGCCACGCCGGTCCGCGCCGGTCCCAAGGGAGACCAGACACCAGCCATCTTACGCGTCCGCCAGCCGAAGCGCAACCATACGCGGCGGCGTCTCCCCGGTCGCTCGCCGCCCCTCGCCGCGGCGCGGCGCCGAACGCGGGCCCAGACCAGCCCAGCCCGCGCGCCCTTCACCGCTCCCACTCGCTTGGTAGATTCCCCGCCACCTCCACCGTTCAGCAGGCGGCGAGCCGGGTACTATCGTACTACGGTGCCGTGCTCGTGCTGGGTCCTCACCCCCTGGCCCCCTCTCCCTGCGGGGCGAGGGGGAGCCGTGACGGGTGGAGGCCACGGGCGGGTGGATCGCTAAGCGAGGTGGCGCCCTGAAGGACACGGCTAACGACCGGTGGGGGTGGTCAATGGGTGGCGCACTGGAGGACGGAACCGCGCGCGCGGCCAGGTGGGCGCTACCCGTTTCCCGTTCGGTTGGCCCATGAGACGTTGGGTGACGATCCTGGCGATACTCTCCGCGCCCTCTCCGCGTTCTCGGCGTCCTCGGCGGTTAAGTCCTCTCCCCCTCTCCGTCCCCTCTGTGTCCTCTGTGTGCCCCCAGTGGGGGGACCCCGCCTCATTGTGAATCTCTCCGCTCATCCGTGTCCGCTTTGTGATATCTCTCGTCGGCGTGGTATACCAGGCTTGCCGGGTGTGGCCGGCTGCCATGTTCACAGCGACACGCGGGAAGGAAGCGCAATCATGAGCGAGCGCGCGCAAACCCTGGCCGCCCGTTTCGACCAGGCCAACAACGACCTCATCGTGGTGCTGGAGGGCTGCACCGCGGAGCAGTGGCGGATGCCGTGCGTGGACGAAGAGCGGCCCATTGGCGTGGTCGCGCATCACGTCGCCGGCGCCCACAGGGCGGTTGCCGACTGGATCCGCGCCCTCGTCGCGGGCGAGCCGCTGCCCGGCCTCACGCACGACGACATCGACGCGCTCAACGCCCGCCAGGCGGCCCGCCATACCGACCCGACGCAAGATGAGACGATCCAGTTCGTCCGCACCGCTGGCGCCGAGGCGAGCGCCTTCGTCGCGGGACTTACGGACGAGCAGCTGGCGCGCTCCGGCAGCATGCCGCTTTGGGGCGAGCAGCCCCTCACGGCCGACCAGGTGATCCGGCACGTCCTGATCGCTCATATCACCGGCCACCTGAAGAGCATCCAGCGGACGCTCGCCGGCTGAGCGCGCGACGACATGCGGCTCGCTGGGCGGTGAATAAGCGCGAGCGGGAGGCCAGTGGTGAAGTACGGCTTCGTCATCGACCAGCGCAAATGCATTGGCTGCCATGCCTGTACGGTCGCCTGCAAGGCCGAGCACGACATGCCCATCGGCGTCTACCGCACCTGGGTGAAATACATCGAGAAGGGCGAGTTCCCCAACACCCGCCGCCACTTCCTCGTCAATCGATGCAACCACTGCGACGATGCCCCTTGCGTCGCCATCTGCCCCACGCGCGCGCTCTACAAGCGCGCCGACGGCATCGTGGACTTCGACCGCGAGCGCTGCATCGGCTGCAAGAGCTGCATGCAGGCGTGCCCGTACGACGCCCTCTACATTGACCCCAACGACCACACCGCGGCCAAGTGCAATTACTGCGCGCACCGTGTGGATCAGGGTCTCCAGCCCGCCTGCGTCGTCGTCTGCCCCGAGCAGGCCATCATCGCTGGCGACCTGCACGACCCCGAGAGCCAGATCGCGCGCCTGGTCGGTCGCGAGAGTGTGCGCGTGCGCCGGCCCGAGCAGGGCACCGGCCCCAACGTCTACTACATCGGCGCCGACGAGTACGCCATTGATCCCGAGGCGCTCCCGAGCGCCGACCTCTACATGTTCATGCGCCCCATGCGGCTCACCGCGAAGGGCACCGTCGCGCCCGCGGCCCCCGCCCGCGCGAGCGCCATGCGCGCCCTCGGAGGCGACGGCGCGCGGGGCGTCAACCTCGGCCTGGTGGGCGCCGGAGTGGCCCCCGTCTCCACTGTCGAGGCCGTGGCCCTCGACCGCCGCGCGCGGGCCGCAGCTCCCACCCGTACGGACCGCCGCACCTTCCGCGGCGCCGCCCAGGTGGACTACGACATCCCCAAAGCCCGGCCCTGGGGCGCGATGGTCTCCGCCTACCTCGCCACCAAATCGGTCGCGGGCGGCGTCTTCCTCCTCACCCTGCTCGCCATCGGCCTGGGCCTCGCGCCAGACCGCCCGCTCTTTGGTCTCGCCGCCCCTATTCTGGGCATCGTCTTCCTCGGCGCCACGCTGGCCCTGTTGGTCCTCGACCTCAAGCGCCCCGAGCGCTTCTGGTATCTCCTCGCCAAACCCAACTGGACCTCATGGCTGGTCTGGGGCGCCTGGATCCTCGGCCTCTACGGCGCGCTCCTCGTGCTCTGGCTCGGCGGCGAGGTCTTCGGCTGGGTCGGCCTCTTGCGCGTCCTGGTCTGGCCCGCCGCCGTGGCCGGGGCTGCCGCCGCCGGCTACACCGCCTTCCTCTTTGGCCAGGCCGAGGGGCGCGACTTCTGGCAGAGTCCGCTGCTGCTGCCGCACCTGCTGGTGCAGGCCCTGCTTGCCGGCGCCGGGGTGCTCGCGCTAGTGAGCCTGACGCTCGGCTCCGGTCCAGACGCGCTGGGGCTGCTGGCGCGCGTGCTCCTCGCGGCGATCCTCGCCCACGCTGTCCTGATCGCCAGCGAGCTCTTCGTCCCTCACACCAACCACCATGTCGCCGCCGCCGGGCACGTACTGCTCGCGGGCGCGCTGCGCAATCTGTTCTGGGGCCTCGCGGTCGGCGTCGGGATCGTTCTCGCGCTGATCTTCACCAGCCTCGCGCTCGCCACCTCCGCCCCCGCCTGGCTGGCGCTCGCCGCGCTTGCCACGCTGGTCGGCCTCGTCGCCTACGAGCACGGCTTCGTCGTCGCCGGTCAGGCCGTGCCAATCAGCTAGCCATCATTGCCCCCTCCCCCGACCCTTCCCCCGCCGTGGCGGGAGAGGGGGGCCACCAAGGAGCACCACCATGGGCCATCCACAGACCCCGGCACGGCCATCGGCCACCGCGGGCGAAATCGCCCCCAGCGGCAAGCCGTTCGAGACGCGCGAGCTGGCCTCGTGCCCGCCGCAGGAGCGCTGGGACGATTGGACCGAGCTGGACGCCAAGGCGTGGCCGCGCCGCGTCGAGCGCCACTACCGCATCATCCCCACCGTCTGCTTCAACTGCGAGGCGGCATGCGGCCTGCTCGCGTACATCGATAAAGACACCGGCCGAATCCGCAAGCTCGAAGGCAATCCGTACCATCCCGCCAGCCGTGGCCGCAACTGCGCCAAGGGCCCCGCCACCATCAACCAGATCGACGACCCCGGCCGCGTCCTCTATCCCATGAAGCGCGTCGGCCCGCGCGGCGAGGGCGGCTGGGAGCGCACGACCTGGGACGAGGTGCTCGATACCTTCGCCGCCAGGATCCGCGCGGCTATCACCGAGGGGCGGCGCGACGAGATCATGTACCATGTCGGCCGCCCCGGCCACGACGGCTACATGGAGCGCGTGCTGGGCGCCTGGGGCGTGGATGCCCACAACAGCCACACCAACGTCTGCTCCTCCGCGGCGCGCTTCGGCTACTCTATCTGGTCCGGCGCCGACCGCCCCTCGCCCGACCACGCCAACGCCCGCTTCATCCTGCTCATCAGCGCGCACCTCGAGACCGGCCACTACTTCAATCCCCAGGCGCAGCGCATCATCGAGGGCAAAATGAAGGGCGCCAAGATCGCGGTCATGGACCCGCGACTCTCGAACACCGCCAGCATGGCGGACTACTGGCTGCCCACTCAGCCCGGTAGCGAGGCCGCCGTGCTGCTCGCCATGGCCAAGGTCCTCCTCGACGAGGGACTCTTCGACCGCGAATACGTGCGGCGCTGGACCAACTGGGAGGCGTATCTGCGGGCCGAGCGCCCCGGCGAGCCGGTCACGTTCGACCAGTTCGTGGAGGTCCTGCGCGCGGTCTACGCCGAGTACACGCCCGAGTTCGCCGCCGCCGAGAGCGGCGTCCCGGCGGAGCAGATCGTCGAGATCGCGCGGCTGGTTGGCCAGGCTGGCTCCGCCTTCGCCTCGCACACCTGGCGCGCCGCCAGCGCCGGCAATCTGGGGGGCTGGCAGGTGGCCCGTGCCCTCTGGTTCCTTCAGGTCCTCACCGGCAGCGTGGGCACGCCCGGCGGCACGGCCCCCAACACCTGGAACAAGTTCGTCCCCGCGCCGCCCAACAAGCCGGCCGTCGGGCCGGATGTCTGGAACGAGCTGCTCTACCCGCCCGAAT
>JANWHL010000098.1 GCA_025450405.1 Ktedonobacterales bacterium | reverse complement strand
GGCGACTTCTTTGAGTTCTTCGATGACGACGCGCGGGTTGCTTCACGCGCCTTGCGCATCGTCCTGACGAGCCGCTCGTTTGGGCAAGGGGAGCGGTCACCCCTTTGCGGTGTCCCTCTGCACGCCATGGAGGCGTACGCCGGCAAGCTGGTGGCTCAGGGCTTCAAGGTGGCCATCTGCGAGCAGGTCGAGCCGCCCGGCCGCGGTCTGGTGCGCCGCGAGGTCACGCGTGTCTTGACGCCGGGGACGGTCGTCGAGGCGGGCTTGCTCGCGCCTGACCGCGACAATTATCTGGCGGCGGTGGTCTTCGGCCGGCGTGGGCGGGCGCGCGCGGTGGGCCTCGCCTGGGTGGAGGCCAGCACCGGCACCTTCCGCTGTGTGGAGTGGGCCGCGTCCGCGCTGGCCGACGCGCCGCCCACCGCCCTGCCCGAAGCGCTGCGCATCGAGCTGGAGCGCCTGTGCCCAACGGAGGTGCTGGTCGTTGACACGCCCGCCGCTGAGTCGGGCGGCATGCGCGGTGCCGGCGCAACCGTCAAGCGGCGTCGCGGCACGCTGGAGCGCGACACTCTCAAGCGCCGCGACGACGAGGAAGACGTGGTTGATGCGACCGCCGATGGTGGCACGGCGCTCGATGGGCTCAGCCTGACGTCGTGCCCGCCGCACTACTTCGATCGTGAAAGCGCGCGCGTCCGCCTCTGCCGACACTTTGGCGTCGCCTCGCTGGAAGCGTTTGGCTGCGCGGACGCGCCGCACGCCGTCTCCGCCGCCGGGGCCATCCTCGCCTACCTCGAGCGGATGAACCCGTCGCTGCCGCGCCTGATTTCTGGCCTCACCCGGTACCAGACCGCGGGCTTCGTCGACGTGGACGCGCGCACCTGGGCCGCCCTGGAAGTGGTGGCGCCGGCCCGGCGGGCCCCTGGTGGCCCGACCCTGTTGGGGACAGTGGACGGCACACGCACGGCGATGGGTGCGCGGCTGCTCCGGCGCACGGTGCTGCGGCCCCTGCGCGACCGGCCCTCCCTGGAAGCGCGGCTGGATGCCGTGGCGGCGCTGCATGCGGACGCGGGCGCGCGCCAGCGAGTGGGGGCCGCGCTGGATGGTATGCCCGACCTGGAGCGACTGGCTGGCCGCGTGGCGCGGGGGGTGGCCGAGCCGCGCGAGTTGTACGCGCTGGTGGCCGCTTTGGAGGGCGTTGGTGCCGTTCGTGAGGCGCTCGCGGGCCGGGCGGTGGGCGATCTCGCCGATGCTTTGGCGCGGCTCGACCCGTGCCCCGAAGTTACCCGCCTCATCGGGGCCGCGGTCGCGCCTCCGTGGGACGGGGGTGGGCGACTCTTGCGGCGCGGGCACAGCGCCGAGCTCGACGCCCTGGAGGACTCGATCGCCGCGTCGCGCCGGTGGCTGGCGGACCTGGAGGGCGCCGAGCGCGAGCGGACGGGCATCCGCTCGCTCCACGTCACGTACAACAAGGTCTTCGGGTACGCCATCGAGGTGACGCGGCCCAATCTGGCGCGCGTGCCGCCGGACTACGAACGGCGCCAGACCATTGCTACGGGCGAGCGCTACGTGACGGCGGAGCTGCGTGAGCACGAGGCACGCGTCTTCCAGGCCGAAGAGCGCATCACCGCGCTGGAGCGGACTCTCTACGCCGCGCTACTGGGCCGCATCGCGATGCATCTCGACCGGCTGCGCGGCACGGGGGAAGCGCTCGGGTTGGTGGATGTCCGGTTGGCGCTGGCCGGTGTGGCGGTCGCGCGCGGCTACGTGCGACCTGAGCTCACCGACGACGCGACCCTGGAGATTCGCGGGGGCCGGCACCCCGTGGTGGAGTCGGCGCTCGATGGCGCGGAATTCATCGCCAACGACACGGTGCTGGGGACGGCGCCCGCGCTGGACGGGGCCCGCGCCGCGACGGTGGCCGAGCGAGACGCCGCGGCTGGCGGCAAGCTTGGTGGCGAGCACGGCGCGGACGACGGGGGCCGCATTCTCGTGCTCACTGGCCCAAACATGGCAGGCAAGTCCACCTATCTCCGGCAGGTGGCCCAGATCGTCCTGCTGGCGCAGATGGGCTCTTTCGTGCCGGCGCGGCGGGCGCGGATTGGCCTGGTAGACCGGGTGTTCGCGCGTGTCGGCGCCGACGATGATCTCGCCCACGGCGTCAGCACGTTCATGGGCGAGATGGCCGAGACCGCCTATATTCTCGGCCATGCCACCGAGCGCAGCCTGGTGGTGCTAGACGAAGTGGGGCGCGGGACCAGCACCCACGACGGGCTCGCGATCGCGCGGGCCGTGGTGGAGCACCTCCACGACCGCGTTGGCGCGCGCACGCTCTTCGCCACGCATTTCCACGAGCTGGCCGACCTCGCGGCGACGCTCCCAGATGTGCGACTTGCGGCGATGGAGGTTTGCGAGCAAGACGGAGAAGTGGTCTTTCTCCACCGTCTGCGCCCCGGCGGGGCGGCGATGAGCTATGGCGTGCACGTGGCGCGCATGGCCGGCTTGCCTAAGACGGTGACCGACCGCGCGGCCGCGTTACTTGCGGGCAGAGGAGGCGCCAACGTCCCTGGCTCGAGTGACCGAGCGCCGCTCGCGCTGGCTGAGGCGAATGCCCCCCGCGCCGTCATCGCGCGCCGGGACGCGATACGGGCTGTCACGGACGCGACGCCCGGTGCCGCGACGATTCCAGCACAATCACCCTGGACGTTCCCAGGCGCGAGGGCAACGTGCGACGTGGTGCTGGGCCTCGCCGGTCTGAACGTGGCGGCGATGACGCCGATGGACGCGATCAACGTGCTGTTCGCGTTTCAGCGGCGCGCCGCGGCGGTTGTCCGTGAGGGCCTCACGTGATATGGACCAGCGCACGCGACGACCGCACCTGCGAACACGTGCCGCTGGCCGGCCGCGGCGTTCCGTGCTATCTGGTGAGGTAGACCCAGCGCGCATGCGCCGCAACCCGCGGCCCCGTTGCGGTGTTTCACCAATGGCGGTGATTCACCAATGGCGGTCCGCGCAATCGTTGCCGTCCGTGCGTTGGGCGCCGCGGCGCCCGACTCTCAGTCAGGTGCGGCGTCTCCCGCTCGCGTTCCACTCGCCTGGCGCACCGTCCACATGCGCCACGTTAATCACTGGCCCCACATCGGGACCTCGAGGTCAGCAATGTCCAGGAAATCCCTCTCGTTGTCTCCGCGCTGGCGCGTCGTCGCGGCTCTCGGCACGATCTATTTGGTCTGGGGGTCTACGTACCTGGCGATTCGCTTCGCCGATGAGACGATCCCGCCCTTTCTCATGGCTGGCGCCCGCTTTCTGGTCGCGGGTGGACTCCTGTACGTCTGGATGCGCGTGCGCGGGACGCCGCGCCCATCGGCGCCACAGTGGATCGCCTCGTTTGTCGTCGGCGCGCTGCTGCTCGCTCTGGGCAACGGCGGTGTGGTGTTCGCGGAGACGCTCGTGCCGTCGGGCATCGCGGCGCTGCTGATCGGTCTGGTGCCGATCTGGATGGCGCTGCTGGATTGGCTCCGGCCCGGCGGCCCACGCCCGGGCCTGGGTGTTGTGCTTGGGCTGTTCCTCGGGCTGGCAGGCGTGGCTCTGCTGGCGAGTCCGGGTTTGACGAATGGCGGCCGCGGACTGAGCACGTTCGGCGTGGTCATTTTGCTGGGCTCGGGGATCGCGTGGGCGGCGGGATCGCTGTATTCGCGCTCGGGCCGGCTGCCGACCGTGCCCCTGCTGGCCACCGCCACTGAGATGCTCGCGGGAGGCGCCGTGTTGGTGGGGATGGGGTCGCTGACGGGGGAGTGGGGCCGGCTCCAGACCCACACGATCTCAACGCGGTCGTTGGTCTCGCTGGCGTATCTCGTCGTGGTGGGGTCGCTCGTGGGC
Organism: Ktedonobacterales bacterium; assembly: GCA_025450405.1. Classification (GTDB taxonomy): domain Bacteria; phylum Chloroflexota; class Ktedonobacteria; order Ktedonobacterales; family JADMIN01; genus JANWHL01. Next base: position 8,937 of record JANWHL010000098.1, on the reverse strand, counting down.
TTCACGCTCTACATCTGGTTGCTGCGCACCACCGCGCCCGCGATTGTCTCGACCTACGCCTACGCCAATCCGGTGGTGGCCGTCTTCCTGGGGTGGGCACTCGCGGGGGAGGCGGTTACTGGGCGCACGCTGCTGGCGGCGGCGGTCATCATCGCTGGGGTCGTGGTCATTACCAGCTTTCCCGCGCGTCGTGCGACCTCTCATTCCGCTCCGGATCACACTTGGCCACGTGATGCCCCCCGATGCGTGCATAGTTCGTGGCACCGCTAGGCTGCTATTCCGTATTTCATGCCATCCCTGGCTACTCGATGTTGCTTCTGCGCAGACTAACTCAGAGCATCCTTGACACCCTAGTTTCCACAAACTTAGGGGCGTTCGGTGGATGTTCCCACGCCGCAGGAGGTTTTCGAGCTGCTTCTGGCATGGTCCGGCTGGACCGCGCCTTCTACGTCCGCTTCCGCGGTTGGCGCATCTACGGGCGGGAGGAGCTCGCCGCTGGCGCGCTCCGCACCGCATGCCTGGTCTTCCGGTGAAGCTCGTGAGAGCAAACCGCAGTGTCAGTCCTACGCCCCGACGGCGAGCAGCCGGAGGATATCTAGAACATCGCCCAACGCCGCTCTCTCCCTTGGCTGGTGTTGCTAACTGGCATACACAGCTGAACGGCGTTATTGATAGATGCGGCAACGTTGTCCAGATCTACGGCATCTGCTCCGCAACGTTCGTTCCCGCAGTGGTTTCAGGGGACATGGAGTGCGGGCTGTTTCAAAATGGCCACCTCGTGTGGGAGTCCCCCGGGGGCTTCGAAAACTTCGGCGGCTTACCGAGCTACGCCATAGAAACCCCGGCCTTTACCGTCGGGCCAAGAGGCACATATTGGGCCATCGGTATGGCGTCATCCGTGGAGTTTCCAGGTACTGGTGGCCCGGTGGAAACGCCTTTCTACCCAGCATTTCAAGTCTGGTCAGACTACACCGTTCACTAGAGACAGCGGCCTGCAGCATGCCCGGATGTGGACGCGGACCCAATGGTAACCGTATACTGTCAGCGGCTGGAGAGGGTCTGCAATGTAGCCGCTGACGGTATGCCGCGAGGAGGTGTGTCTCGTGATGGCAGAGCAGGTTGCGGAGCAGGTTTTGGAGCCCTGGATAACGACAGTGTAGTTCTGCCCAATGGACGAGTCCCGAGGCCCACTGCTTGCATCTCAGCGAGCAGGTGCGCGAGGGCCAACGAACCAGCAACAATGGTGGCCTCAAGTAGTCGGAGGATCCGGGCAGGAAGTTGAGAACCTAGGATCTGTCCTCATCATTGATCGCTTGCCAGCTACCGTGCATTTGGGCATTTATGTTGTGGCATATGGTGCTGATTCTGGCCTTCTGCAGGTCGTCATTGTGCCCGACAAGAATGAGTCGATACATTTACTGGAGAGGCAGAACCGGATACACTTTGTCCCTGCACCGCACGGAGTAGCACCGGGCGTAGCAGCAATTCAGTTCGCTTTGCGCGATTTCCAGGTTCAAGATGCCGGCCTCTATTGGCTTGCCGCCTCAATAGGAAGGGGCGACCCCACGCGACTACCCCTCTATATGCAGGAGCGCAGCAACTGGCCTTAGTAACCTGGGAAGTCGGTGGGCATAGCCTTCGGTCCATCGCACCTGCTTTTGCCCTATACCATCCCGCTCGGCATCGAGGGCGATGGAGCGATGCCATGGGGAATCCTGGACCGGGGACTTGCCGTCAGGCGGCTCTGCTCAGACCTTTGCCGGCGGGCCGCTACTCCGCGCGGTGCCATGCGGAGTGCCCAGATCGGATGCAGATCATTCGGCTAAGTGTGCTCCAGATGGTGCCAACGGGGTGTCGGCCACTCCGCCCGCCGCGCCGCCCGTGGCGAACGGCGCTCCCCATGACGCCGTCAGGGGCGACGCTCTGGTTTCATCCGGCGCGATCGATGGCGATGGCACGGAGCGGCGCCAATTGCGTACCCGCTGAGCATCGCGGTCGGGGAGGAATGGCGACCGCCCGGGCGCGCGGCCGGCGTCAGCCCGCGAGCGCGAGCCACACAGTCGCGGCGGACGCTACGGCCAGCAACGAGGCACCGACCGCGCCAGGCCGGCTCCGCACGCTCGCGAAGAGCGCGGCGTCGCCCGCCTGCACCGCCGCCCAGGCCACGGCAAGGCCCGCGAGGGCGATCCTGCCGGGCGCGTGCGCGACGCCGACGGTGTACGCTCCGTACAAGAAGAGCGCCCCAACGGCGAGGTTGCGCACTCCGCAGGTGCGCGCGTAGAAGCGCGTGGCGGCCTCGCCCACTTTGAGCCCGATGCTCGCGGCGGCCCGCGCGGGGTTCGCCATGAGCGCCGCGCCGGTCACCACGCCAGCGAGTCCCACGAGCGCGGCGAGAACCGCGCCAACCTCCAAACCCGCCATGTGCCCGTCCTCTGTCCCCGCTACTGTCGCCTACAGCGTGATAGGGTGGCTCCGCAGGAAGGGGATACCATAGAGCACCCCGATGACGACCAGCACCACCAGGACGACCGTGGCGAGGATCTGCGGGTCGCGCCAGAGCAGCTCGTCGGGGTGCTCGCCCTCATTGCGGACATAGACGAGATACAGGTAGCGGAACATGCCGAAGAGCACGAACGGGATCGTGATCATCAGCTGGTGATTGCCCGCGAGTCCGCTGCCATCCGCCGGCAAGAACGTATACAGGCTGTAGGTGATCAGCGTGCAGGTGACGACTACGGCGATCAACTGGTCGAGCAGTTGCAGGGTGTATTGGCCGAGGATGGCGCGCGAACCGGCGGCCGCGCCGACATTGGCGAGCTCGGCGCGCCGTTTGGCCAGCGCGAGGAAGAGCGCCGCGAACGTGGCGCAGATGTAGAACCAGGGCGAGATAGGCACTGGCGCGGCAAAGGCACCCGCTAGCGCGCGCAGTACGAAGCCCGCCGCGATGACAAAGACGTCCCAGAGCACCAGGTGTTTCAGCCAGGTCGAATACGCGAGGTTGAGCCCGACATAGGTGGTGATGGTCAGCGCGAAGAGCACGCCGGACGTGCCCCAGGCCGCGAAGGGATCGGGCGTGACCAACAAGAGCTGTGCGGTGAGCACGCCCGTGAGCGCGGCGGCGCCCGCGGCGCAGACGCAGGCGGTGAGGACCGCCAGCGGGAGCGACAGCCGCCCGGACGCGACCGGGCGCAGGCGCTTGCGCGGGTGCTGACGGTCTTTCTCGCGGTCGGCGATGTCGTTGACGATGTAGATGGTGCTGGCCGCGAGGCAGAACGCCGCGAAGGCAAGGAACACGCGCGCGTCTACCTTCAGGTCCGTGAGGCGGCGCGCGAACACCAGCGCGAGCAGGACCAACGCGTTCTTCGACCACTGAGTGGGGCGCATGGCGCGGATGGCGTAGGGAATCTGACCGAGGAAGCCGGGGCGACGCGTGGGCACGTCCTGGGCGGGTGACCCAGGAATGAGGCTGGATGGTAGTGCCCCGATGTCGTCCGTGCTTCGCCGCATGGGCTCACCTCCTACATTACCGATCAATCGTGACTGTTTTCCCGCTACGGTGCGCCCGAGCGTTGCCACTCGGTGGCCCTGGGCGCGGCGCCACCTGGGTGGCCGGGTGCCGGCGGTCCCGCTGGACGCGCCACATGGCGCCGGCCACGGTATGTCCAGAAACGGATCGACGTGAAGTTGACGACCGTGGCAATCGCCAGCGCCAGGGCATGGGCCACGACCTCCTGCCAGCGGAGGAGCACTTGGAAGCCTTCCGCGAGGAGCAACGTGAGCGCTACGCCCACAATATACGCGCTATGAAAGCGCGCACACCGCGCCACCCACCCACCGGCCGCGCCCGTGAGCGACCGGAAAGTCAGTGTGTCCATCAGGACGAAACTATACAGGATGCCGGCCTCATAGGCCACCAGCGCGGTGGGGATGTACGGCCAGCCGAGGAGGATACTGATGAGCGTGACCACGGCCAGGTTCAGGATGGTGGAGGAGCCGCCCACGACCAGGAAGGAGACGAAGCGCTTCGCCTCCGCGCGCAGAGCGGGCTCGCCGCCCCGGTCCTGGTTCCGCATGCCGCGCCCTCCACCCCGGCCGCGCTGGCCGTCGCACTCCTACAAACGGTCGCCTGGTGACGGCGCAACACTCGCGCCGGGGAGTGGTCACCCCCCGATGGCCGCCAGGTCCTGCGCGGGGCGCACGACCCGGCGATAGATGTCGGTCTGGAGCAGTTCGCGCGGGTCGTACTGGGCCTTGAGCGCGGCGAAGCGCTCGAGGGTGGCGGGCGCGAACGCGCGGCGGAAATCGTCTGGCGTCAGCGTGCTGTCCTTCGCGAGGAAGAACGACCCGCCGTGCTCGGCCACCAGATGGTTCAATTCACGCATCAGTTCGAGTGTCCGCGCCTCCGACCGCCGCGGCACGGCGTAGTCCAGGGCGAGCGAATACCCATCGGGCAGGTAGTTGAGCAGGAAGGGACTGGGCTTGTGCTTCTTGAGGACGGCCAGCGAGGGCTCGAGCCCGAGCGCCTGCGAGCGCGCGAGGACGGCGCCAAACAGGCGTGGGGCCACGGCGCGTGGCGCGAAGGTCTGGTGCTGGATGAGGCCGCCGGGCAGGTAGATGCGCTTGAAGTTGGGGACGAAGTTGAGGATGAAGTTGGCGGGCACGTAGCGCTCATAGTGAGGGTGCGCGGCGCCGGGCAGGTTGCCCCGCACCCACTGGGCGCGATTGGCCAGGCGGATACCGATCGGCGTGGCGATGGGCTTGCCCAGGATCGGCAGCCACGTGGTCGGCAGCACGCCGTAGAGGCGGCTAGGGGGCGGCTGGCTGTTGGGGTCGAGCCACAGCGCCGGGTCGGGGTCCTCACCCTGGATTGGTTCGCGCATGGATTTCAGCAGACCGCGGCCAAGATGGCGCCCGCGTGCCGCGGTGTCGATCCAGCCGACGAGGTGCGTGGCCTCGACCGTCCCGGCGTCGAGCGCCGCCAGCAGGCTATCCAGGTCGCCGTGCGCGGTCTGCGTCACATGGACCAGCCCCGAATAGATGCGGCGCAGGCGCAAGGTGATGGACGTGATACATCCGAGCAGGCCCCAGCCGCCGATGGCGGCGAAGAACAAGTCGGGGTGCTGGTCGCGAGCGCAGAGCACCACCTGCCCCGTCGGCAGCAGCAAGTCGAAGCGGACTATGTGCTCGCCGAAGCTGCCGTCGCGCCATTGGTTCTTGCCGTGGATGTTGCCGGCCGCGGCGCCGCCGACCGTGACCGCCATCGTGCCGGGGATGACGGGCGGCCACCAGCCGTCCGCGAGCGTGTGCCGCCAGATTTGCTCAATGGTGACACCCGGCTCGACGGTGAGCTCGCCGCTACCGGGGTCCCAGGCGAGGATGTGATTCATTCGCGAGCAATCGAGGACGGCCCCGCCGTCGTTGAGGGCCGCGTCGCCATAGCTGCAGCCCGCCCCCCTCAAGCCCACCGTCACGCCGGCCTCGCGGGCATCCGCGAAAACCATGGCCACTTCGAGGGGCGTCGTCGGCCGGACCACGCGACACCGTGCCCGCTGGCGCATCCCGTAGCCCTCGATAGTCTCCAGGGCGACCGTGAGGCGACCGGTATCCGTGCGTTGGGCCGTCATGCGCGCAGTCCCTTTCACGTCCAGACGCTTTGGGGGCCGCCTTGAGACGGCCCGAGGGTCAGGGAAGCCGGGGTTAGCCAGGCATCCGCGCCACGACCGAGGCCGGCAGGTGGCGGACAAGCCACATGATCGGGGCCCACACGCCAGGCACATACGTGATGCCGTGTCCGTGCTCACTCGCCCGCGCGATGCGCCGCGCCGCGTTGTCCGCGGAAATCGTCAGGCCGCGCGGCAGCTTTAGGCCCGCCGTCATCGGGGTGGCCACGAAGCCAGCCTTGATCGTCACGACACGCACCTTGGTGGGCGCGAGGCGGAACCGGAGCGAATCTAGATACGAGCTAAGCGCGGACTTGGAGGCCATGTATGCGCCGTTGCCGGGCCGGCCGCGGTCCCCCGCCACGGAGGAGATGCCAACCAGCGTGCCACCGCCCTGGTGTTCCAGGAAATCGGCCGCTAAGCCGAGCCAGCGCATGGCGCCAAGCACGTTGACCGCCATGATGTCGCGCTCGTCGGTGAAGTCCGCGCCCGTGGTGCTGCGGGGCATCACACCGGCCGCGTACACCACCAGGCGCAGCGGGGCGCCCTCCCGCGCGATGCGCGCGAAGAGCGCCGGGGCGGCGTCGAAATCACGCACGTCAGCCTCGTACGCGCCCGCGACCGTCGCGCCACCGGCCCGTGCGTTGATGTCCGCCGCCAGGGCCCGCAACTGGTCGCCACGGCGCGCGACGAGGGCCACGTGATAGCCGTCCGCGGCCAACTGCCGCGCGAGGGCCGCGCCCATCCCCGACGAGGCGCCCACCACGAGGGCCCCGCCCCGGGCGCCATGCTCTATCCGTCCCGCCACCGTCCACCCTCCTCCGCGCGCGACTGGCCGCGCGCCGGTGTCCGACCATGCCCGCCGACCATGCCCGGCAGCGCTCGTGCCACCGCTCGTGCCACGCCCGCGACTCCGACATGATCCCCCGTAGAGTACTCCTCACGAACGATCCTTGCCAACTGGTCATGCCATCTGGACGAGCACGACGGGTGCGCGCGGCCAAGACGCGTGGCCAGCACCTCGAGCGCGAAGAGCGTGTGACGTTCCGCCGGCTGGAGCGTACAACGTGTAGGGCGCGGATGGTGGGGCGCGCGCACCGGGCGGCTGAACGCACACGCGCGACCCTGGCGAGAAGAGGCGGAGCGTGATCATACTCTGGTTGGCGCTGTTGGGAGCGGCGGCGGTCACGGGCATTGTCGTGGCGGCGCGTTTCGTATTCATGCGCGGCACGATGCCGCCGGCCGGCGAGGCGGCCCGCTGGGCGGCGGGCATTCTGGTGGCCAACGTCATGTTTGACCTGCTGGTGTTGTACTTCGGCATGCCCGCGCTCACAGGTCCCTACGGCGGCTGGCAATGGCTACTTTGGCCGCTCTTCTTGACAGGCATCGTCGTTCTGCTGGGCGGGGGCGTCGCGGGCGGACACAATGTACTCCAGACGCTGGCCGAGAATGCCGCCAGTGGTGGTCGTGGCTTCGCACCGGGCTATCGCCGCCCGCGCATTGTGGACGCGCGGCGGGGGCCTGCGACGGGGGCATCTGGGATTGCCGCCGCGGGCGCGTTCTCCCTGGCGCTGGTCCTGGTGACCGCTTTCGTCGTCAATAGCCTGATTGTCGTGTCCACAACCTGGTTTGACCCCAACGCAAAGGCGCTGGCGCACATCCCGCGCATCACCGTGGAGCGCCAGAGCGCGCCCCTCCCGCCCACCGACGTCAACCACATCGTCCTGGTCACGCAGGGCGTCGCCGCGTATCTCGGCCAGCAGGTGCTCGCCGCCAGCAACCAGAACCTCGGGTCCACCTACAACACCGAGCCAGATAGCTACACCCTCCAGTCGGTGAACCATCACCTGTACTGGATCGCGCCACTGGTCTACAACAACCTGTTCGCCAACCTGAGCCACATGGAGACGCCCGGTTTCGTCTCCGTGGACGCCGAGGACCCGAATGTGCAGCCGCTGCTGCACACGGGCTATCACCTGCGCTACATCCCCGCCGCCATCCTCAATCAGGACCTCCTGAGGCACGTGTATTTGAGTGGCTACGTGGACGGCAACCTCGTCGACCCGACGCTCGAGGTCCGCGACGATTGGCGCCCTTTCTTCACTATCTCGCTGATGCGTCCCACACGCGGCTTTACCGGGGATGTGGTGAGCCGCGTCCTGCTGGTGGACCCCCAGACCGGCGGGATTCAGGCCTTTGACCCGCGCCAAGTCCCGCCGTGGGTGGATCGTATCATCCCCGCCGACACCGTGACCGACTATCTCACGTGGTGGGGCCGTTACGAGAACGCGCCCTGGTTCAACCCCTCGGGCAGCGGCCAGCAGTCGCCAGCAAACAACACTCCCGAGCTCGTCTACAACAGTGTGGACCAGCCCGTCTGGCTGGAGCCGATGACCTCGAGCTCCGGCAACGATAACTCCAGCACGGGCGTCATCCTCTTCGACACCCGTGATAACAGCGGCCACTTCTACCAGCTCACGGGCATCGGCGTCACCAACAACGTCGTCGCCACCTTCAAGAACAACCCGCACAATCTCAAGAACTACGACGTGGGCGCGGTGCAGCTCTACCAGATCTTTGGCATCCCCACGTGGGTCGCCACCTTCGTGCAGCAGACCGACTTCGGCGAGACGTTCCAGGGCGTGGGCATCGTGGACGCGCGCCACCTGAATGGCGCCGACGTGATTATGGCGACGGACAAGGCCGACGCCCTCAGCGCGTACGCCCAATCGCTCGCCGCCGGCCCCGGCACGGGCCCGAGCTCGTCCGGCCAGCGCGTGACGGTACGGGGCGTGGTCAGCCGCGTCTCGGCCGCCACCAGTAACGGGACGACCACGTTCTACTTCCTGCTCGAGGGCCAGACCCACATTTTCACGGCGAGCCTCGCGCTGAGCGCCGAGCTCCCACTGGTCCGCCCCGGCGACACTATCCAGGGCACTTTCATCGACACCGGGCAGACGGTCGTGACGCTCACCACGTTCGATGACCAAAATATCCAGGTGGGCACGCCCGTGGCGGCGCCCGCCGCGACGGCCACATCCACCGGGGCGGCGACCCCGTGAGCGGGCGTGCCAGTCTCGGGCCGTCGGGATTCACGCCCCGGCGGCCTCCGGCTCGCGCAGCAGTAGTCCCTCCTCATAGATGCGGCGGATGACATCGTCGATCTCGGGCTCCTGAAACGTCACGTCGCGCAGGCGGTGGCGGGCACCGAGCCAGGCTACCAGGTCGGGCGCGGACATGGCGTCGGACCCGAAGGCGAGCGCGATGCGCGGCTCCT
>JANWHL010000097.1 GCA_025450405.1 Ktedonobacterales bacterium | reverse complement strand
TGGGCACCATTGGCACTGGCGTGGCCCTGGGTGCCCTCGCCCTGGCCACCGCGCTCCCCATGGTAATCATACTCGAGCTCGGCCTGGGCGTCGCCAACGCCGTGGCCGTCGAGGGCGCGCGCGAAGCGCGGCGCGCCGGCTTCGATGGGGTGGAGCGGCGCGCGCTGGCCGCGGGCGAGACCGCCGTCACGGCCTTCTGCGGCCTCGTCGGGGCGGTCCTCTTCGATCTCCTCCTCCGCGGGTTCGCCATCGGCGGCCACGGCATCCCTGGCGGCGCTTCCCGGACTACCCTGCCGCCGCTGGACGCCGCCCAGCTCATCCTCGATGCCGGCGTTGGGCTGGTGGTCGCGGGCCTGCTCTCCATCTTCCTCGTCGCGTTCGGCGGGATGCGTGCCCGCGCTCGCGATCGCCGCGCCGCCGCGCGCGAGGAACGCCGCGGCCGCACGCCCGGCCGTCTGCCCAACCTCGAAGACGACGAAGACGGCGATTGGGATAACCACGCCAGTCGCGAATACACCGCCTGGGGCGAGAGCTCCGCCGATTCCCGCTACGCCCCCGCGGCCGACGATTCGCGCTACATGACTGGCTACACCGGCTCAACCTCCGCCCGCTGGGAAGACGACGGCGATTGGGGCGAGAGCTCCACGTATGATAACCCCCGCGGCCGGGGGCGCCGGTAGAGGGATCAGCCCGTGTCCGATCCCGTGGTCATCTCCCACTTCCAGGCCGCGCCGCTCCTGCGCGCCCACGCCGCCGGCGCCGCGACCGCCACCACCTCGCCCGACCTCGCCCTCACCACCGTCGAGGTCACGCTGGACGCCGCTGGCGTCCGCTATCCCACCGGCGAGGCGATCACCTGGGACACCCTGCGCCGCATCGCCGCCGCCGCCACCAAGTGCTTCCGCATCGTGGACGGCGAGGCGCGCGACATCCAGGTCTTCTCCACGGAGACCAACTGGCTCCGCGGCCTGATGCCCACGCCTCTGGCGCCCACCATGCTGGTCTCGGGCATCGCCATGCACCGCATCAAGGGTACCGACCCCCACCACGACACTCTGACCAAGATCGCCGCCATTGCCCCGCTCACCGGCCGCGTCCTCGACACCGCCACCGGCCTCGGCTACACCGCCATCGAGGCCGCCCGCGCCGCCAGCGAGGTGGTCACCGTCGAGTTGGACCCCGCCGCGCTGGACGTCGCCCGCCAGAACCCCTGGTCGCGCGATCTCTTCACGAACCCGCGCATCCGCCAGCTCACTGGCGACATCGCCGTGCTGATCCTCACCTTCGACGCCGCCAGCTTCTCCCACATTATCCACGACCCACCCATGTTCAGCCTGGCTGGCGACCTCTATTCCGCCGACTTCTACCGCCAGCTCCACCGCGTCCTCCGCCCCTCGGGCCGCCTCTTCCACTACATCGGCGACCCCCAGAGCACCACTGGCAAACGCACCACATCCGGAGTCATCCGCCGCCTGGGCGACGCCGGCTTCCGGCGCGTCGTCCGCCACCCCGAAGCCTTCGGCGTCGTCGCCTACCGCTGACGCGGCGCCGCTCTCCATCCGCTTGCCCCATCCGCCCGCCCCACGCCCGCCCTTGGCCGCTCCGCGTCGCGGTCCTGACTCCCCTCTCCTCGCAAGGAGAGGGGCCGGGGGTGAGGACCCCTGGGGCCGGGGGGGAGGACTCCCCGCGCCGCTTGGGTGAGGACTCCCGCCCCTTCCCTGATCCCCAGCCGCATGCTATACTCGCCGCGGGGACAGCTGGCTCTCGGCCCCGGCCGCCGACCCACACCGGCCGCGCGATCCGACCACGAAAGAGGGTGTGACCATGGCCATGGAAGCGGCCGCGACCGACGCGCGCGCCCTGCCGCGCCGCTCCCTCGGCGGCCTGATCGCCATCAGCATATTCTGGTTCGCCCTCAACTTCCACTGGCAGGCCCTCCTCGGATTGGTCATTCCCGGCCAGGTGTACGGTCTGCTCTTCCGCGAGGCGCCGGTTGGCACCCTGGCCGCTCAAGCCAGTTGGGTGAACGATCATGTCCCGCTGACGCTGGCGCTCATCGAGGTGCCGGGCCTGATCATCGCCCTCCTCGCCAATCCATTCTTCGGTCTGCTCAGCGACCGCACCCCCGGCGCGCTTGGGCGTCGCCGCCCCTACATCCTCGCCGGCACCGTCGTCAATGTGGTTGGGCTGGCGGTGATGGCGCTCGCGCCGACCGCGTTCATCGTCGGCGGCAGCGGCAACGCTCTTGCCCCCAGCGTGCTAGTGCTCCTGGCCGGCCTGCTGCTGACCCAGCTCGCCAACAATGCCGCCGCCGCGCCCTTTCATGCTTTGCTTCCCGATCTGGTCCCGCAAGAGCAGCGTGGCCGGGCCTCCGGGTTCATGGGCCTGGCCCAGCTGCTGGGGACCATCGGCGGCGCGCTAGTCCCCGCGCTCTTCGGCTTCAACTCGGCGGCGCTGCTCAAGGGGGCGCAGACCTTCGCGGCGTACAACACGGGCATCGTGCGGAGCTATGCGGTGGTGGCTGGCGTCATCGTCGCGATGGCCGCGTTGACCGCCTTCACGGTGCGCGAGCGGCCGTGGAGCCCCGCGACACGCGCCGGGAGCGCCGACCGTGCCGGAGAGGGTGAGCGCGGGTCGGCCGAGCGTATCCCGGAGGTCACACCCACCGCCGGCCACACCTGGCGCGATCTGATCGTCACGCTGGTCGCCGTGGTGGTGGTCGTCGTCGGCGGTCTGGCCCTTCTCCAGGCGCGGCTTGGCCTGAGTCTGACCGCCGACTCGCTCAACGTCGTCCAGCTCATCGCCGTAGTGGTCGCCGCCATTGGCGCGATGCGCGCCTTCGACTTCCGGCCGCGGCGCCACCCCGATTTCAGCTGGGTGCTGGCGACACGCCTCCTGGTGATGATGGGCATCTACATCGTCTACGGCTTTCTGCTGCTCTACATGCAAAATGTCGCCAACGCCGCCAACCCCGAAGCGGCCACCTCCACGTTCCTCATCATCCTCACCATCACCGCTGCCATCAGCACCGCCTTCGCCGGCTGGGCCTCCGACCGCCTCGGCCGCAAGCGCATGGTCTATCTCTCGGGGAGCTTCATGGCCGTCGTGGGCGGCGCCTTCGTCCTCGCCCCATACATCCTGCCCGGCGGCATCCTCAACGTGATCTTTGTCGCGGGTGCCTTCTTTGGCCTGGGTTATGGCGCCTACATCGCCGTCGATTGGGCCCTGGTGGCCGATGTCCTGCCGTCGGAAGAGACCTTCGCCCGCGACATGGGCGTCTGGAACATCGTCTTCACCATTCCCCAGGCGCTGGCCGTCGTCTTCGGCGCCTGGCTGCTCGCGCTTGGGCTGGCCCTGGGCTCGCGGGGCCTGGGCTACACCTTCCTCTTTATCTCGTTTGCCATCTTCTGCGTCCTCGGCACGGTCACCGTCCGCTATATCAAAGGCGTCAAGTGAACCGTCCGCTCCCCCATTCTCCCGAAAATAGCCCCAGGGGCGAGCCACCACGTCTCCCCGCCCCGGTCGTCCGCCGCCCGCACGAGACATTCGAAGCTCAGGATTAGACGCGGAACTTCAATTCCGCATGCTCCCCCAACCACCCCACCCGCCGCTGGCCGCTCCCATCGTGCGCCTGACACCCCTCGCCATCGCCATGGAGAGGGGCCGGGGGTGAGGTCACTCACGCCCCCCCCAACCACCCCGCCCGCGCACACCTGGCCGCGCCTGGGATTCGCCGCGTCCATCAGGGCGCCTCCTCGCTGTACCACCGCGCCCGCCCTTGGCTGGGACGCCCCCCATCACCCCGCCCGCTCGCCACCGCTCGCGCCGTGCGCCTGACTCCCCTCGCCATCGCCATGGAGAGGGGCCGGGGTCCCCCGCTGGGGGCTGGGGGTGAGGTCGCACCTCTTTCGGCTATCGGGCGGTCCTGGTCCTACCCGATCGGGTCATGTGCAACAGATGGTGACCACCGACCGTCTGTATGGATGCGCGATGCTCGACGGTCACGCGCTCCTGCGGAGCCGCACTCACACATGAGCCGCGCATCTCCCGCCTACCTTGGCGCGGCCGCGGCCTGAAGTCGCCATTAGGCGCGCCCAGGCGCGGCGCCCGCTCCCCCGTTTCCCGTGGCGTGCCGCCCGCTCCCCACCCACCGCGTTGCGTCCGTTCGGGCGCCAACTCTGGCACGCACAGTGCAATAACCGCTCTGCCTGTGAAGCATCCCGCCTGGCATGCGCCGGGCTCGCCGAAGCCAATGCGCCGTGGACTTCGCGGCCGGAGGCGCCTGGCGGCGGGTTCGCGGCCGCCGGCTAGCTGCCCACGTACGGGGCGAGCCTGGCCAGCAGCTCGCGATTCGACGGCTCTACCAGCACCCCACCGTCCGGGAAGACGATGGTCGGGACACTGCGCAGGCCGTCGTTCAGCTCCATTACCCGCGCACGCGCGGCGGCATCGTGCTCGATGTCCACATAAGTGTAGGGGACGCCCAGTTCCGCGAACACGCGCTTGGCCCGCTGGCAGTCGCCACACCAGCGCGTCGCGTAGAAGAGGATCTCCTCATTCGGTGGCTCGGCAAGGGAGCGGTCGAGGGTGGTCGTCGCAAGTTCGGCGCGTCTGCCGAAAGGATAGGATTGAGTCATGGATGTGGGGGCTCCTCCTTCCCCCTGGCCGATCGGGCGGCTCATGGATGGCGCCGCCGGTGACGCCAGAAACGGCGCCGGCCGCTGGCGCAACCAGCCCGAAAGTCCTGCTTTACAAAGTATAGCATTGAGGGTCGGTGGACCGCCAGCACTGGCAGGCAGTGAATCCGCCGCCCGCTGGTCCGCGCCAGTCCCCATCAGGGTGCGACCGACATTTGCTATGCTCTTATCGGAGCGACGGGTGCCTGTCTCCCGCCCCTCCCGTTCAGCCGCGCCTCGCCGCGGCGCCCCACGGATGTAACCGATGGAGCCACGCGTTCGTTTGTATAACTCGAACAGCTCGGCTGGACCGCGCCGGCGGACATCCCGCTCGGTGGCCGGTTCCAGCGCGGCGTCCGCACGGCCGGCCGCGTCCATCCCCGAAGCGCCAGCCCGCGCGGCCGACGCCCGGGACCCCATGATGGTAGCCCCGGACGCACTGGAAACCCTGGAGTCCTCCGATCCTGGAAGCGTCCCGGCCGCGGTCGTGACGATCACCGATTTCGAGGAGATCTTCACCCGCTTCCAGACGCCCCTCATCAACTTCGTGTATCGCCTGGTCGGCAATCGCGAACAGGCCTGCGACCTGACGCAAGACGTCTTCGTCAAAGCCTATCGCGCGCTGTCCAGCGGGACCACGATCCAGGCCGGGGCGCTGTCGTCATGGCTGTACCGCATTGCCGCGAACACCGCGACCGATGCGCTGCGGCGGCGGCGACTGATTGCCTGGCTGCCCCTCTCCCTCTTCAACGAGGATCGCGGCGTCGGTGCTGGCCTGCCCGGGAGCATGGACAATGCCGGTAGTCAGCCCAATCCTGGCGAAGAGAGCTTTCCTGGCACGGCGAGCTTGTTTTCCGGTGGTGGTTATGATGGGGCGCGCTTCGAGCAGCGCGTGGCGGACCGCGAGATCGTCGAGCGTGTTCTCCAGCGCCTGCCCCCGAAGTACGCGACCTGCCTGCTCCTGTATGAGCACGAAGGGTTCTCATGCGCCGAGATCGCCAAAGTCCTCAACGTCAGTCCCTCGGCCGTCAAGATGCGGCTAATGCGCGCCCGCGAGCGCTTCATCACCCTCTACAAACAGGAAACCGGCAGTCTCTAACCTGCGCCCGTGCCCGTCGGTTGCTCGCCGCGTACCGGCGCGACGATTGGTCGCCCGCCGAGTTGGCCGCGCTTGGCCAGCATCTGGCTGGGTGCGCCGACTGTCGCCGCGCCGAGGCGGTGTTCCGCCAGGTCGGCGAGGGCGTACGCCAGCTCCCCTCCATCACCCCACCCGCCTCCCTGCGCGCCAATGTCTGGGCGGCCATCCAGGCCGACCAAACCCAGCGCGCCACCTCCGCCGAACTCGGCGCCGAGCGGAACGCCGAGCGCATCGCCGAGCGCATCGCCACGCTCGATGCCGAGCGGCGCGCAACCGCCTCCCCTGAGCGCGCACCCGCCGTCGTGCGGCACGATGCCGCGCTCGTGGCCCTGACCACTGGCGACACCCAGCCCGGCCTGCCCGCGCTGCGTCGCACCGATCGCGCCCGCATCGTCGACGGACGCGGCCCGCTCGTCTTCGGTGCCCGCACCGCCATCGCGGTCGCCGCCGTGCTCGTGCTCTCGCTTGTCGCCGCGCGCCTCGTCCCCTTGATGGGCCGCCAGGCCTCGGGCGCCGCGGCGGCCATCGCCACCGCCCTCCCCTTCGCGCTGCCCGGCGGCGCCGTCCCACGTGTGGACCACTATGCGGTGAACGCCAGCTCCGGCCGCGTGACCCAGGCGATGGCCTCGGACGCCTGGCTCGCGTATGTCACCGCCGACGCCAGCGGCCACTCCATGCTCTTTGCGGAGGACCGCGCGTCGCACCGCGCGATCGCGCTGCTCCCATCGGCTGCCGCGGGCGCCATCACCCTGCGCGCCGTCTCCGACCGCTGGGTCGTTTGGCTGGCGGGCGATGGCGTGGCGTCCTCGCCGTGGACCCTGTGGGCGGCGGCGCTCCCCGCCGATCGCCGGGTGGGGGTGGCCGGTCAGCCGGTCGCGCTGCTCGGCGCCTCGGCGGCCGCGAGCACCGCGCCGGGCGTCCTGGGCGGCGTCTCGCTCAGCGGCGACACCGTCCTGGCGGCCGCCTCCACCCCTGGTGGCGCCGCGACCATCACGCGCCTGGATCTCTCCATCACCGGCGCCGCTCCGGTCGCGCGCGTGGTCGTCCGCGCCCAGGCCACCGGGCACCTGCTGACCAATCCCTCGCTGACGGCTGGCTACTACTACTGGGCCGAGGTCTGGTACGACACCGCGACCGGCCTGCACAGCCGGATCTGGCGGGCCGACTCCGCCGGCCGCGTCCGCGAGGTGACCACCCCGCGTGATGCCTACGCGCCGCACATGGCCGACCACTCCCTCGTGTGGGTCCAGCCCACGAGCACGATCGCGGCGGACCTCC
>JANWHL010000096.1 GCA_025450405.1 Ktedonobacterales bacterium | reverse complement strand
CGGGCCAGATGTGGCGCACTATGCTACAATGGCCGGGAGAGATCCCAACGTATAGCCAGCTACACCGCGATACCCTCCAGCGCGCGGATCGGAGGGGTTGGCCAGAGCGGGCCCGGGAGCATGGCGGGGCGGGGATGAGGAGTTTTCATGAGCGGCTTCAGCGCGATCACCGGGTGGGGCAAATACGTCCCCGAGAAGGTCCTGACCAATCAGGACTTCGAGCGGATGGTGGATACCAGCGACGAGTGGATTACCGATCGCACGGGCATCAAAGAGCGGCACATCGCCGGGCCGGGCGAGTCGGCCTCCACGCTCTCGATCGCGGCGGCCCGCCAGGCGCTCGATCGCTCGGGTATCGCCCCCGAGGACCTCGGACTCATCATCGTAGCCACCGTCTGCGCCGATTATCCCTTCCCCTCGACGGCCAACCTGGTGCAAAACGCGCTCGGCGCCCGGTGCGGTGCCTTCGACATGCAGGCCGCGTGCTCGGGCTTCCTGTACAGCCTCTCCATCGCGCACCAGTTCGTGAGCACCGGCGCCGCCAAGCACGTGCTCGTGATCGGCGTCGAGGTGCTCTCGCGCGTCGTGGACTATACCGACCGCTCAACCTGTGTCCTCTTTGGCGATGGCGCCGGGGCGGTCATCCTGAGCGCCAGTGACGAGCCGGGGGGCATGCTCGGCTTCACACTGGGCAGCGACGGCGCCAACCCCGAGCGGCTCTGGATCCCTGTGGGCGGCTCGGCCTCGCCCATCACCGTGGAGGATATCCGCGAGCGCCGCCAGTACGTGCGGATGCAGGGCAACGAGGTCTACCGCTTCGCCACGCGCATCATGGGCACGGCGATGGAGGAGGCGCTCGCCAACGCCGGCATGACCGCCGCCGAGATGGATCTCTTCATCCCCCACCAGGCCAATCTCCGAATCATCGAGGTGGCGGCCAAGCGGCTGAATCTGCCGCCGGAGAAGGTCTTCGTCAACCTCGAGAAGTACGGCAACACCTCCGCCGCCGCCATCCCCATCGCGCTCTGCGAGGCCATCGACCAGGGGCGGGTCTTCCCGGGCGCGCACCTCGGCCTGGTGGCCTTTGGCGCGGGCCTCACCTGGGCCGCCGCCGTGGTGAAGTGGACCGCCGTGGTGGCGCCGCGCGCGGACCGGACGGAGGAGGGCTCGGCGCTGGGCCGGGCGGAGCCGCTCTCCGTGCGGTGAGGCGGTTCCCCCTCCCCCGTTGCGAGGGGAGCCAGAGAACTTAACCGCCGAGGTCGCAGAGGACGCGGAGAGGACCGCGGAACGAACCACAGAGAACACGGAGAACACGGAGAGGACAGAGAGGGGAAGAAAAACCCCATCCTCTCGCCCCACAGGGCGAGGGGAGCCAGGATCGCGGCGCGCGGTGGCCAGGGAGCGCGGAGGTATCATGCCGCTCGCGTTGGAATCGTATCTGAATCAGGCCGCGCGCTGGCCGGCGTCGGGCCGCCACATCCTGGCGCAATTCGACGACGAGTCCGTCGTGGTGTACCAGGCATATCGCCCAGCCATCGGGCGCTACGCGGCGGCGCACGGGGCCTTTGGCGGCGAGTTCAGCCTGGGCAGAATGAGCTGGATCAAGCCCAACTTTCTCTGGATGATGTATCGCTCGGCCTGGGGCACGAGTGAGGGCCAGACGGTTGTCCTGGCGGTCTGGCTGAAGCGCGCCGCGTTCGCGGCGATCCTGGCCGAGGCGGTGCCCTCTGCGTTCCGCGCCGATCGCTATGCCAGTGAGGCGGAGTGGCGCGAGGCAGTGGCGCGCTCGGAGGTGCGGGTGCAGTGGGACCCCGATCACGATCCCGCGGGCGCGCCCCTGACACGGCGCGCCATTCAGCTGGGGTTGCGCGGCGCGACCCTCGCGCGCTACGCCCACGAGTGGGTCCATGCCATAGAAGACATCACCCCGCTCGTGCGCGAGCAGCGCCCACACGCCCTGGCGCGTGACGACGCGCGTCTGATGCTGCCGCGCGAGGATGTGTATCCCGTGGCGGGTGCCGCGGTGGCGCAACTGGGGATCGCCGCGCCGGGCGCGGGGAGTGCCCGGGCACCAGAGCAGCCAGACCCGCCGGCCAGCGTGGGCATGATGCCAGCCAGCTCGCTCGACTCTTTCCGCGGCAGGGATTCTGCATAGCGTCCACCGGCGAACCCGCGGGGGCGAGCAAGGCCGGGGCCGCGTGCCTCGCGGCGGGGCGGATGACGCATGGTACGCGGCGAGGCGTGGCAGCCGGGGTAGTGCGGTCGCTGGTGTTGGCCCCGCTGGGACGTGCGGGTCAGACGAGCCAGGAGACCGGATCATGGCACGGAGTGGCCGTACGCGGCGTGTCACCCAGACGAAGGAGCAGCTCGCGCGTGAGGCGGAGATGCTCCGCGCGCGCGTGGCCGAGTATGAGCGCCGCCTGGCCGACCAGGAACGGCGCGAAGTCGAGTTTCGCCAGGCCAAAAAGGAGTTGGCGGAGGAGCAGGCCCGGCGCGAGCTGGAGCGCCAGCGGCTGCGCACCGTGCTGGCCATGCTGCCGGTGGGCGTCTTCATCGCGGATGCCGAGGGGCGGGTGCTAGAGGCCAACGCCGCCGCCCGCGCCATCTGGGGGCAGGAGGTGCCCCTGGCGGTGATGGTGGATGACTACGCCGTCTACAAAGGCTGGTGGCCGGAGACCGGGCGCCTGGTGGCCGCCAACGAGTGGCCGCTGGCCGGCGCCATCCGGCGAGGCGAGGCGCGCATCGCCGAGGAGATCGCCGTCGAAGCCGCGGACGGCCAGCGCCGCACGATCCTCGACTCCGCCGTGCCCCTGCGCGACGAGACCGGCGCCATCATCGGCGCCATCAACGTCAACGTGGACATCACCGACCGCAAGCGCGCCGAGGAGATCATCCACCGTCTGAACGCCGATCTGGAGGGCCGGATCGCCGCGCGGACCAGCGAGCTCGAAGAGGCCAACCGGCTGAAAGACGTCTACCTGGCTCGCGAGCGCGCGGCCCGCGCCGAGGC
The DNA here is from genome assembly GCA_025450405.1 of Ktedonobacterales bacterium. GTDB lineage: Bacteria > Chloroflexota > Ktedonobacteria > Ktedonobacterales > JADMIN01 > JANWHL01. Next base: position 3,375 of record JANWHL010000096.1, on the reverse strand, counting down.
CGACACCGCCCACAGCTTCCTCGCCACCGTGCTCGACCAGACCCCCGCCGTGATCGCCGTGCTGGAGGGACCGGCGCACATCTGCCGCTATATCAACCCCTTTGGTGCCCGGATCTTCGCCCAGTCCGGCATCCGGCTGGAGGGGCGCCCCGTGGAGGCGGGTCTGCCCGACCTGCGCGAGCAAGGCTATCTCGACCGCCTCGATCAGGTCTACCGCACGGGCGAGGCGGTCAACCTCCCCGCCAGTCATTACCGCTTTCACGACCCCGCCGGCCACTTTACCGACACCTGGTGGGACTTCGTCTTCGTCCCCTGGCGCGACCCCGAGACCGAGGTGGATGGCGTGATGGCGCTGGGCCAGGAGATCTCGGACCGGGTGCGCGCGGAGAGCGAGCGCGATCGGCTGACACAGCAGAAGGACGACTTCCTGAGCATCGCCTCGCACGAGCTCAAGACTCCCCTCACCAGCCTCAAAGGCCGCGCCCAGCACGCCCGCCGCCGGCTGGACCGCGCGGAGTCCCCTGAGGTGGTGCACCTGCAGTGGATGGAGAAGGCGATCGCGCGCATGGAGCGCCTGGTGAACGACATCGTGGACATCGCGCGCATCGAGTCGGGCATGCTCGCCCTGCGGGTCGCGGCGTGTGATCTGGTGGACCTTTGCCGCCAGGCCGCGGATGAGCAGGCCACCGCGACCGGCCGGGCCATCACGGTGAATCTGCCAGCCACGCCCACCGTCGCGGCCATCGATGCCGACCGGGTCAGCCAGGTGATCGCCAACCTGCTCTCGAATGCCCTCAAGTATTCACCCGACGACCACCCGGTCACGCTGGCGCTCGTGGCGCGTCCGGCGGACCTTGAAGCGCGGATCAGCGTCCGCGACGAGGGCGCCGGCATCCCCGCCGAGGCGCTGCCGCACATCTTCGAGCGCTTCTATCGCGTGCCCGGCATCGAGGTGCGCAGCGGTACGGGCGTCGGTCTGGGCCTGGGGCTCTACATCTGCCACGAGATCGTGGAGCGCCACCACGGGCGCATCTGGGCCGAGAGCGTCGTCGGCGGCGGGTCCGCCTTCTATGTGGCGCTGCCCATGGGGGATCAGCCGGCATAGGCCGCGCCCCCGGCCCCCTCACGCGAGAAGGGATCGGGGGCGCGAATTCGCTAGGCGCGTGGGCGAGATCAGACCAGGCGGGTCACTCTGACGGCGTGTGGCTGGCGGCGTGTTGAGCGCGCAGCACCTTTTTATCGAACTTGCCGACGCTGGTCTTGGGCACCGAGTCCACGAAGATCACGTCGTCGGGCAGCCACCACTTGGCCACCAGCGGCGTCAGATACGTGATGATCTCCTCCTTGGTCAGCGTGTCCTTGAATTCCGGCTTGGGGACCACGTAGGCGACCGGCCGCTCCTGCCATTTCGGGTCGGGTACGCCGATTACGCACGCCTCCAGCACCTGGGGGTGGCCCATGATCAGGTTCTCGAGCTCCACGGACGAGATCCACTCGCCGCCGCTCTTGATCACGTCCTTGGTCCGGTCCACGATACCGAGGTAGCCGTACTCGTCCATCGTGGCCACGTCGCCGGTGCGCAGCCAGCCGTCCATGAACTTCGCCGGGTCGGCGTCGTGGTAGTACGAGCCCGTGATCCACGGGCCGCGCACCTGCACCTCGCCAAAGGCCTTGCCGTCCCACGGGATGGCGTGGCCGTCGTCGTCCACCACGCGGAAGTCCACCAGCGGCAGCATGATGCCCTGCTTGGCGCGTTGCGCGAAGATCTCCTCCTCCGAGCCGCCGGCCAGCTCGCTGCGGGTGTAGCTGACCGAGGCGAGGGGCGAGGTCTCGGTCATGCCCCAGGCGTGGAGCAGGTGCAGGCCGTGCCGCCGCTCCAGCCCCTCGATCAGCGAGCGCGGCGCCGCCGAGCCGCCGCAGGGGATGCTGCGCAGCGCCGAGAGATCGTACGCGCCCGGATCCTTGTCCAGCATGGCCAGCAGACCGAGCCAGATCGTCGGCACGCCCGCCGCGATGGTCACGTGCTCGTCGGCCATCAGGCGGGTGATGCTCTGCGGGTCCATCAGCCGGCCGGGGAAGACCAGGCTCGCCCCCGCCAGCGGCGCCGCGTGGGCCAGGCCCCAGGCATTGGCGTGGAACATAGGCACCACGGGCATCACGCGGTCGCGCTCCGAGAGGGCCAGGCTGTCGGCCTGGAGAACGGCGAGCGAGTGGAGCATGATCGACCGGTGGCTGTAGATGACGCCCTTGGGATTGCCGGTGGTTCCCGACGTGTAGCACATCGCCGCCGGCGCGCGCTCGTCCAGCGCCGGCCAATCAGAGGTTGCCGGCGCGTCGGCCAGGATCTCCTCGTAGTTCACGATCGGCGGCAGCTTCACCCCTTCGGTCGGCTGCGCCGTCCCGTTCATGACCACCAGCGTGCGCACGGTGGAGAGTTGGTCGGCGATCTTCTCCAGCAGGGGCAGCAGGTCGGCGTCCACGAAGATCACGCCATCCGCCGCGTCGTTGATGATGAAGGCCAGGTCCTGGGGGAAGAGGCGGAGGTTGAGGGTGTGGAGCACCGCGCCCATGCAGGGCGCCGCGAAGTAGAGCTCCTCGTGCGCCGTCGTGTTCCAGCCGAGCGTCCCCACACGGTCGCCGCGTTGCACGCCCAGGCGGTCGAGCGCGGCCATCAGGCGGCGCACTCGCCCAGCCCACTCGCCATAGGTGGTGCGCACGGGCCCGGTCGCCGTGTTGGTCACCAGCTCGCGGTGCGGGAAGAGCCGCGCGACGCGCTCCACCGTGTGCTGGAGGGTGAGCGGATAGTCCATCATCGTGGAGTGGATGGCGGGCGCCGCCGGTGTGGTCGTGCTCGCGCTCGCTCCCGGAGCACCCGCCGCGCCGTTGTCCGCGCCAGTGCTTGCGCCAGTGCTCGCGCCGGCGCCGTTGCTCCCCGAAGCCGCGGCGCTGGCCGCGCTCGTGGACGATCCGGTCGTGGGCGATCCCGTCGTGGTGGAGGATCCCGTGGTGGTGGACGATCCGGTGGTCGTGCCGTCGGGGCTCGGTGCCTCCCGTTGGCGGCCCCAACGCCCGAAGATGCCGCTCATGCCGCGCCTCCTATGTGCGTACGGGCAGCGGGAGGCGGCCTACCTGCTGGCGGCCGGACCCGGCACCCTGGTCTGAGAACCGGCGCGTCGCATCTGGCGCGCCAATCTGGATCTGCTTGTCGAGACGCCTGGAGATGCGCACTGAGACGCTTGCCGCGTCGTGCCCGGTCGCGTCGTGCCCGCCGCGTAGTGCTGGTCGCACGCTATCGCCGTCACCATACGCGCGCCCACGCGTCGCTGTCAAGCATGTCACGTCAGGCCTGTCCCATCAGGCTTGTCACGGCGTGTG
>JANWHL010000095.1 GCA_025450405.1 Ktedonobacterales bacterium | reverse complement strand
CCGTCTGGCCCCACATCCAGGGATTCTGGGCCGAGGCCGCCGCCCGCCACGGCGCCGTGGACGCGTTCGCCTTCGAGCTGCGCCAGCTGGCGGGCAAAGCGTGCCGCGACGCCCAGTTCGCCGAGCTGTACCATCCGCTCACCGGCGCCATCTATGGCGGCACGCAGGAACGTGCGGGCATGCCGCTCGCCGGGTGGGATGCTCTGCCGCGCCAAACCTGGAGCGCCACCGGCTATCTGCGCGCCGTGCTGATGGGCCTCTGCGGCCTGCGCTTCGAGCCGGCCGGGGTTCGCTTCGCCCCGCTGGTGCCGCCCGGAATCGCCGGTGTGGTCCTGCGCCGGCTGCCCTACCGCGAGATGACGCTCGATCTGGCCATCGCGGGGACGGGCACCCATGTGGCCGTATGCGCTATTGATGGCGCGGCGGTGGACGAGCCATTCGTGCCGGCCGCCGGGTCTGGGCCGCACCGTATCGAGATCACCATGTCGTCCGCTGAGTCCGCGCCGGATCGCGGTTAGCCCCCAGCGGCTTGCGCTTCACCCCGCGCCGCGCGCTCCACTCGCGCGCGCACCAGCGGCGCCAGCCGGTGTACCGCCTCGGCCAGCCGCTCCTCGGGCATGGCGCCGAAGCCAAGCAGCAAACCGGGACGCGGAGCCGCGAGGTAGTACGGACTGAGCGGCGAGAGCCCGATGCCGGCGGCGAGCGCCTCGCGGGCCAGCGCGACATCGTCCACCCCGGAAGGCAGGCCCGCGCAGAGGTGAATGCCCGCCTCGGCCCGCCCGATGGTGACCAGCCCGCTCAGCTCCGCGCGCAGCGCCGCCACCAGCGCATCGCGCCGCGCACGGTAGAGACGGCGCACCCGCGCCAGGTGGCGCTCCAGCTCGCCCGCCTCGATGAAGCGCGCCACCTGCACCGCGTCGTGCCAGGTGGGATGCCGATCCCCGACCGCCCGCGCCCGCACGGCCGGCACGACCAGCCACGGCGGCAAAACCGCGAACGCCAGGCGCACGGCCGGGTAGAGCGCCTTGGCGAAGGTGCCGACGTAGACGACCGCGCCGCCGGTGTCGAGGCCCTGCAACGCCTCCAGCGGTTGGCCCTCCAGCCGCAACTCGCCGTCGTAATCGTCCTCGACGATCACCGTCCCCGCGCGTCGCGCCCACGCCAGCAGCGCCAGGCGCCGATCCAACGGGAGGGTCACGCCGGTGGGGTACTGATGCGATGGCGTCACCAACGCCAAGCGCGGCGCCGGATGGTCAGTGCCAGGCAGCGCGTCCATCACCAACCCCTGGCGATCCACGGCGGCACCAATTACGTGCGCCCCCTCGCCGACGAAAGCCGCGTGGAAGGCCGCGTAGCTAGGGTCCTCTACCAGCGCGTGGTCGCCGGGATCTAGTAGCAGGCGTGCCAGCAGCGATATGACTTGTTGCACACCCCCGGCGATGAGCACCTGCCCTGGCTCGCAGCGCAGACCTCGCGAGCGCCGCCGCCACGCCGCGATAGCCGCCCGCGCCCCTGGCGGTCCCAACAGACCCTCCCAGCGCGAACCCGGAGCGACCAGCGCGGAAACCTCGCCGCTGCCAGCCTCTATGGCCCCCGCCTCGTGCCCGCCGGCGTCCAGCCACCCGACCACCCGCCGCCAGCGCGCCCAGGGGAAGGCATCCGCCGCGCCGCTGCCGGCGCGCATATTGTACGGTGCGGGTGGTGTGCTGCCGACCCCGCCATCCGCGAGGTTGGCCAGGCCGCGCCCCCACGCGGAGAGGCGCGCGTACTCGGCATCAGTCGCGGACACGTCACCGGTTGGCGTCGCGGCGAGGTCCAGGCCGGCCGACAGCGTCGTTGTGGCCCGCGCGGGCTCGCCGCCCAGCCGCGGCGCCACGAACGTGCCGGCACCCACGCGCCCGCGGACGTAGCCCTCGGCGCGCAGCCCCTCATAGGCCGTTGCCACGGTCAGCCGCGCCACGCCAAGATCGCGCGCCATCTCACGTGTCGGCGGCAGGCGGTCCTCGGCGCGCAGCCGCCCCGCCAGGATGGCGGCGCGCAGCCGGGCGTAGATCTGCCGGGTCAGGCCCTCCGGTGCGTCGGCGCCGCGGTCCAGTGCAAGGAGGAGATCGACGGGAGCGGCGCTGCGCATTGGCCTGCCTCGTTTCGCGGTGATTGGCCCTTGTACCAGTCCATTCTCGCCGGTAGTCTATCACCAATGGGGAGGAGGAGGGAACGGGAACCACGGAAAACACAGAGAACACAGAGGACACAGAGGAGAGAGGGAGGAGAAGGAGGGAGGAGAAGGAGGGAGGAGGAGAGCTGGGCGGCGGTTAGGTGTTGCGGATGTGGCAGGTAGATAGTGGATGGGGCAGGAAGATGGAGGAGCGAGCGATGACGGACAGTACGATCTTGGCGGACGGCACGATCGAGGACAGAGCAACCGCGGCGCACGGGGCGCGGACACGTATCCGGCGACACCCCGAGCGGTCCGTGCCGGAGCGTGCCGACGAGATCCTGCGCACTGGCCGCGTGGCCCACGTCGCCTTCGCCGAGGACGGCCAACCGTTCGTGCTGCCAATGCTCTATCACTACGAGGATGGCACCATCTACCTGCACGGCGCGCCCGCCAGCCGCACGCTGCGGACCCTGCGCGCCGGGACGCCGGTCTGCGTGGAGGTAACCCTGCTGGACGGTCTCGTGGCCTCGCGCGATGCGCAGAACCACTCAGCCAATTACCGCGCCGTCATGGTCTTCGGGCGGGCGGAGGCGGTCACCGACCTCGCGGAGAAGCGCGGCGTGCTGGAGCGCATGACCGCGCGCTACTTCCCCGGCCGCGCGGCGGGGACGGACTACGCCCACGCCCGCGACGGCGAGTTGAAGGCCGTGGAGATGGTCCGCGTGTGCGCCGACGAGTTGAGCGCCAAGTCGCGCACCGGCCCGGCCACCGGCCCGCGCGACGCCGACCCCGAGGGCTTCGGCTCGCGCTTCGTGGTGCTGCTGCCGGGGACGGACGCGTGATGCCACCCCCGCCCAGGCCACTCCGGTGGCCCTCGTCGCCGGAGGCTTCGTAGCGGCGGCCGGTGGACGCCCGCACATGCATTATCCCCAGGCACACCAATTAGCGCCCACCTGCCTCGGCGCGCTTTCCCGCCGCGCTCGCCCGCCAGAATTAGACGCGGAACTTCAATTCCGCATGCTCGCCTCGCCACCCCGTCCGCCAGGGACTAGCACGCATGCCCCGTGACTCCAAGCCGTCCGCTCGCCCTTAGGTTGATGCCTTTGGGGCGTCTGGCTAGGCGCCCGCCGCACCTTCCGGCGTCTGGGAATCGCGGCGACGCAGCGACTCACCACGATCTGGTAGCCCTGGTGTCAGTCACGGAGCGGGCTTGAGGCGTGGCCGTCGTGCTCAGCGTTTGGCATCAGGCGCAGCAGGTCATTGGCAAGGCGGCTGGCGAGCGAATAGTAATGATAGACCTCCACAATCGGGGCCATGGGCACAGGTGACTGTGACGCGCGCACCAGCGCGTTATTCGGCTGGAGCGTGCGCAGGGCATGGCCGACGAGCTCACGCGCGCGCTCAACGGCGCGTTCACTCGTCCGCTCGTCGTTACTCTCGCTCAGGTCAAAGTCGTTGATGACCCGCTGGAGTGCGCCCGCCAGCTCCCGCGCCACATGTGTGAATGCCCAGATCGTGGCCGTCGCGTCCGAGGCCGAAAGCGTCCGCCGCAAATTCGAGCCGACAATGCGCAAGCCAAGCGGGCGCGCCATCCGCGTCATAGCCGCCTGGACCAGCTCGACCGCGGCGTGGGCGTCGTCTCGCGAAGCCTGCTGGTGCGTCCCGGTGTAGGGGGGCGGAAACGCGAGCGGAGGCGACGTCGGTCGCTTCGACGCGTCCGACCAGGCTGGCCGCGGCTGGGCCGCGCGGTCGGTTGCGCGATCGCCGGCTGGCGCGCCAGCCGGCGACGCGAGCGGGCCAGACGTCCGCGCGCGCTCCGCGATCTGGTAGCCGTGCTTCGTAGCCACCTCGCGCAGTTGCCCCAGGGTGAGGATCTTCTTGCGCTGATCAGTTGGGTCAGTCGGCAACTGGACCCCGTCTTCCTCGATCCAGCGCGCGAGCGTGCGCGTGGATACGCCGACGATCACCGACGAGTCCGCGAGTGAATAGCCGCGTCCCCTGAGTTTGTCAGTCATGTTCTCTGTAGGCACCTTCCGCGCGCTTTCCGCGTCAACATTCGATGAACTCGTGAGTCCACACGGCATTTCCTTTCATTCTAACACGCACGATATATACGACATGTCATCTATTTATTCGCCACATTAGCAAATATAGTGCCAGATGTCCTTGACATGCTGGCGTACATGGGCGTACAATACGCGACACAGGGTGCCAGCTCGCGGCCCGCGCGACATGCGCGGGGGCGAGGTCGGTGGCCGCCCGGCCGCCGCCTGATGGGAGGAAACATGAATCCTGGCGTCAACACCAACCTGGAGTCCATCTTCGATGAGGCCCGGGATCGCGGCCACTATGCCGTACGGCAATGGTATCCCAACTACGTAACCTTCTCGGTCATGCCGGACTTCGTTCCGGGCGCGAATCTGCTCGCCATCGTGTCGGCCCGGGCGGGGGCGGCGGCCGATCTGGCCGCGGCGCTCGACCGGATCAAGCGGCGCGGAGAGGCACGACAAATTTCCTACGAGCAGGCGGTCCAGGAAGCGCGACCACAGGTCGGCACCACCGCCCGCATGCTGTGGCGGACGGCGCAGTTTGTCCTCAATCCGCTCGCCCCGCTGCTCACGGCTCAGGAAGAGTTTGAGAACTACCGGTTGGTGGCGGTTTTCCTGGCGATGGATCTGGCACAGCTGGCGGGCGCCTGCTACTACGCTGGCATCTGGCAGCCCGACTATGCGCAGACCGCCTACGCGCAGCCGGTGGCGATGCGCGCCATCCCGCCCGTACCGCCCGCCCCAGGCATGCCGCCCATGTCCACCAGCCTGCCAGAGACGGCTGGGCGGCCCGCGCTGCCGCCCGGGATGGAAGCCGAAGCGGCGGGCCAGAATCCCGCCGCCGCTCGCTAACGCGGAGTCCACCCACCGGCCCGGAAAAGCCGCGCGCCATCGCTGCCCAGCGTCCCGCCGCGAGCTGCTCCGCGGCCGACGCCCGCCGACCGGTGCCGGGCGAGTTTGCCGCGTCTCTTCAGGGTGCCTTCTCGCCTCACCAGCCCCGCCCCCGTCGGCCGGGACGCCCTCCTGAAGCGCGCCCGACCGATGCCCGGCTCGTCCCCGGCGCGATCTTTGAGTGGCCCTCCGTGTAGCCTCACAGCTGGCTGACGGTGCGCTGGCCGCACCGCGTGAGGTCGCTCAATTGCGTGGCGTCGGGGGACGAGCCCACGCTGTAGTTCGCGCAGGCGATGACGACCTTTCCGTCGAGGGCAATGAGACTGTCAACCTTGATCGTCGCACCCTGGGCGGTGATCGATTCGGCGAGGAAGGCCGCGTGGTCGCCCACGCCGTTCACGAGCGTATTCGTTGTGACGGTGCCGCCCCCCTGTGTGAAGCCGTTTACGATCTGGGCCGCGTAGGCGCTGAACTGCGACGCTGACACCGGATACGGGCCGGTATACGCCTGGAAGGCGATGATGAAGTCATTCAAGCCCTGCGCGTTCTGGTACTCGCACGTAACGATATCGGGCGGGGACGTGACGGCGAGCGTGACGGCGGGATCCGACGGGTCCACGATCTGGTTGACCTGGGCCACTGACAGGATGCCCTGACAAAACGCCTGCGTGAGCGGCGGCACGGACGTGGGCTTGGCCCGCGCGGTCGCGGTGGGTGCGGTCGTCGCGGTCGCCGGTGGCGGGTTGCCCGACGTGCCAGTGGTCGTGGCCGCGCCGCACGCGGCAAGCGCACCGGCGGCAATAATGCACGCGGCCAGGAACAATGCGACGGGAAGGACTCCCGTCCGTGGGACGAACCCGCGTATGGTCTGCACAGCCTTTACCTCCTGTTCGGAAACACCCCGCCACATCCTGTGCGTGAAGCGGGCATCGCGCCGAGCATGCTAAGGCAAGTATGCGGGGCGCACGCTGGCCGCGCCAGGGAAAATCAGCAACTCGATCGGCAACTTGTCCACGGACCGCCGCGACCGCGCGTGTATAATGGACCGCGACAGGGCTTGGAGCTGTGTGGGAGAGGAGCCGATGTCCGTCCAGGCGTCAACGCGATCCGCCACATTTGCGGCGCTGCTGAGGAGCTATCGCCGCGCCCGCGGGCTGACACAAGCGGAGCTGGCCGCGCGCGCCAGGATCAGCGTGCGCTCGCTCGGCTACCTGGAGCGCGCTGGCGCTGACCACGCTCCCCGGCGCGACACCCTGCGGCTGCTTATCCAGGCGCTGGACCTCCCGGACGACGAGGCGGCGCGCCTGACCACGGCGGCGCGCCAGGTCTCTCCGCCTCCGACCACCGGCGAACCGGCGCCCGCGGCGCGCGCTAACCTCTTGATGCCGCTCACCGCTCTGATCGGGCGCGAGCACGAGAAGGCCGCCGCCATCCATCTTTTGACGCGCACCGGCGCGCGCCTGCTGACGCTCACGGGGCCGGCGGGCGTGGGCAAGACGCGCCTGGCGCTGCAAGTGGCGGCGACCTTGCGCGACACGCACGCCTGGCCCGTGCGCTTTGTTGGCCTGATCCCCGTGCATGAGCCCGAGCGCGTCGTGCCCTTCATCGCCCAGGTGCTCGGCATCCTGGACTCCGGCATGCTCGCCCCGCGTGACGCCCTCGTCGCGGGGCTTGGCGACCGGCCGCTCGTGCTCCTACTTGACAACTTCGAGCAGATCCTGCCTGCGGCGCCGGCGCTCGCCGATCTGCTCGCCGCCTGCCCCGAGCTGAAGCTGCTCGTCACCAGCCGCGGGCCGCTCAATGTGCGCGGCGAGCACGTCTTCGCCGTGCCGCCGTTGGGGCTGGCCGATGCGTGCCACCCTCCACCTGTCGAGCAATTGGAGCAAGTTCCGGCGGTGGCGCTCTTTCTGGAGCGCGCCCGTGCCGTCGCACCGGAGTTCGCGCTCGACCCAATGGATCGCGCCGCGCGGATGGCCCAGGTGGCGCGGATCTGCCAGAAAGTGGACGGCCTGCCGCTGGCCATCGAGCTGGCGGCGGCACGGGTCCGGCATTTCACGCTCGACGAGCTGGCCGCGCGTCTCGACAGCGTGGACGCGCTGGGCGTTCTGGCAGGCGGCGCACGCGACCTGGCCGATCACCAGCGGACCATGCGCTCCACCATCGCGTGGAGCTATGACCTGCTCGCGCCGGAGGAACAGCGTCTCTGCCGCGTCCTGAGCGTCTTCATTGGCGGTGCGACGGTCGGGGCCCTATGCTGTGTCGCGGCCGTGGACGCGGAGACGGCGCGCGCGGACCTCTCCGCGCTGGTGGATAGTGGCCTGGCCCGCCGCTCCGACCATCCCGGCGGCTCGCGCTACCAGCTCTTTGTGATCGTGCGGGCCTTCGCGGTCGAACGGGCGCGGGCCGCTGGCGAATGGGACGAGGCACGGCGGCGGCATGCCGAATACTGCCTCGCCCTGACGGAACGCATCGATCGCCGGTCGGTCAATGAGCCCCGAGACGCCTTTGAGCGCCTGGAGACCGAGTACGAGAACGTCCATGCCGCGCTGGCATGGGCCCGCGAGACGGACGACAACGCGCTGGGGGTGCGCCTGGCGTGCGGCATGCGCCTCTTCTGGTTCTCGCGCTTTCAGGAGGGCCAGGAGTGGCTGGAATACTTCATCGCGCGGGCCGATACGCCGGTGACCGCCGACGACCACGCCGCGCTGGCGGAGGCATGGACCAGCGTCATGGCGATCGCGCACCGGCGGGACCGCTTCGAGCGCGCCTGTGAGGCGGGTGAGCACGCGCTGGCGCTCCGGCGCGCGCAGGGCGACACCACGCTGATTGCCGACGCGATGATGAATCTGGCCGTCCCCACCGCCGACCTGCGTGACTACGAGCGTGCCCTGGTCTTGTATGAAGAATGCCTCGCGTTGCAGCGCGCGGCCAACAACCGGCGCGGCCTGGTGCTCCCGCTGCTGAACTTGGGGAGCCTCCATTACCAGCTGGATCGCCCGCGCGAAGCGCTGGCCCACTATCAGGAATCGCTCGCGGCCAGTCGCGAGGTGGGCCAGAACGAGTGGGCCCGCGCGCTCGCCTGGAATGGCGTTGGCGAAGTCCGCATCGTGCTCGACGAGCCAGAACGCGCTATCGAGGCGGTCCAGGATGCCCACCGCCAGTGCATCCAGGAGCATGACCCCTTCGGCACCGCCATCTGCGCGTTCACCCTGGGGCGCGCGGAGTGGCGAACCGGTGCGGTCGCGGACGCCGGGGCGCATCTGGACGACGCCGAGCGCATCTTCCGCGAGCTGGGCAATCCCGTGATGGGTGCGCGTGTCCGCTACGTCCGCGCCAGTCTCGCGCTCGACCTGGGCGACGCCGCGGCGGCGCGGCGCGATCTGACCCAGGCCATCGCCGATCTGTCCGCCCAACCACGCCCGAGCGACTACGTCTGGTGGATCATCGAACGGGTGGGGACCCTCGTCCGCCAGCAAGGGCATATGGAGGACGCCGCGCGCCTGTGCGCGGCGGGCATTACGGGACGCGCCGCCGTTCCAGGGCCGATGGAACCGGACGAGCGCGAACTGCGCGTACGCGATGCTGCCGCGCTGTGTGCCGCGCTCGGCGCCGGACCACTCGCCGCCGCGGCAGCCGCTGGCCGCGCTCTGACACTGGATGGCGCGCTCGCCCTCGCGCGCCAGGTGCTCGCGGCGGGCGAGTAGCGTCGCTCCGCTGCCCTAGGAGCAAGCCATGCGAGCGTTATGATGTCCGGTTTCTTAATTCCCATCGCACGGCTCACCTACCTGTTCAGGCCCAGCACCGCAACTCCGCCATGGTACAAAGGAGGCGTTACCATGCCTTGGATGTGTACGACGTATGCTGACGCTCCTCTCCTCCTTATCGTGTCGTCGGTGGTGCTCTTTGCGAGCGGCGCCGTCCTGTGTGGCGAGGCACTGGCGACCACTCTCGTCTTGGTGGGCGCACAGCGGAAACCCAGTTGGCATGTCGTCACCTTGGTGCCGCTCGGATTGGGAATCTGGCTGCTGGACCAGGGACGCCAGGCCCTCGCGCAGTACTTTGGGACTCCACCCTCGTATCAAAGAGTGATCAGGCCAGTGTGTGTCGGTGTCAATATCGATCTGTCGCACGCATCGATTGGTATAGGTGCGGCCGCCGTGGTCTTTATCCTGGGACTGGCTTTCTTGGTCGTTACCGCCAGGCGTGCTCGTTTGGCTCAGCACCGGTGAGCCAGTCATACCGGTGAGCCAGTCATAGATGATCCGTCTGGCATGGGCCAGGTGGAACAGGCGCTGGACAATGTCTTCCGAGTGATGGTGGTGCGGCGCGCGGTGACAGGTCATTCCCGCGCCACACGTTTGACGTAGCACGCACACCGCACCTATACTCCCCCATGCGGACGCGCGCCCGCGCCACGCCACATCGTGGCGCCGCATCCTCCCTCCGATCCGAGCACCCCACCATGAGCTGCATCGGCACCGCCGGCCACGTGGACCACGGCAAGTCCACCCTGGTCACCGTCCTCACCGGCATCGATCCCGACCGCCTGGCCGAGGAGAAGGCCCGCGGCATGACCATCGACCTCGGCTTCGCCTGGCTCACCCTGCCCAGCGGCCGCGAAGCGAGCATCGTGGACGTGCCGGGGCACGAGAGCTTTATCAAGAACATGTTGGCGGGGGTGGGCGGGATCGACGTGGCGCTGCTGGTGGTGGCCGCCGACGAGGGCGTGATGCCCCAGACCGACGAGCACCTGGCGATCCTCGACCTGCTGCGCGTCCGCTCGGGCGTCGTGGCGCTGACCAAGTGCGACCTGGTGGACGACGAGTGGCTCGAATTGGTGCGCGAGGAGGTGCGCGAGCGGTTGACGCCGACCACGCTCGTCGGCGCGCCGATCGTCGCCTGCTCCGCCATCACGCGCGCGGGGCTGCCCGACCTGCTCGCCGCGCTCGATGCCGCGCTGGACGCGAGCCCCGGCCGCCGCGACCTCGGCCGGCCCCGCTTGCCGGTGGACCGCGTCTTCACGATCACCGGCTTCGGCACCGTCGTGACTGGGACCCTGCTGGACGGCAAGCTGCGCACCGGGCAGGAGGTGGAGATCATGCCGCGCGGAACGCGGGCCCGTGTCCGCGGCCTCCAGGCGCACAAGCACGCCATCGAGACGGCGCCCCCTGGGAGCCGCACCGCCGTGAACCTGGCGGGCGTGGCCAAGGCCGACCTGGCGCGGGGCGACGTGCTGGCGCTGGCCGGGCGCATGCGCCCAACGACGGCGCTGGACGTGCGGCTGGAAGTGATCTCCGGCGCGCCGCGTGCGGTGGCCCACAACGCCGAACTGAACGTCTACTGCGGCGCGGCCGAGGTCCCGGCGCGGGTGGCGCTGCTGGACCGTGACGAGATCGCGCCAGGCGAGTCGGGCTGGGCGCAGCTGCGGCTGCGCGCGCCGCTCGTGGTCCTGCGCGGCGACCGGTTTATCGTGCGTGTGCCCTCGCCCAGCCTCACCGTCGGCGGCGGCGTGATCGTCGAGCCGCGGGCGCGGCGGCACCGCAGGCGCGACCCGGCCGTACTGGCGCGTCTGGAGCTGCTGGCGCGGGGCGATCCCGAGGAGGTGGCGCTGGCGGCGCTGCGGCCCGAGATCGACGCCAGGACCGCCGGCGTGACGGCGGCGGGCAAGCTCGACACACGGCGACCGGGCGGCTATGGCGGCCGCGAGGCGAGCGAGGTGGAGCGGGCGCTGGGCCTGCCGCGCGAGGACGTGGACGGGGCGCTGGCAGAGCTGGTCGCGCGGGACGCGGCGGTGCGCGCGGGGACGTTCTACCTGGCGCGCGACGAATGGGACCGGCTGCGTGCCGACGCCATCCGCCTGCTGGACGACTACCACCACCAGTATCCCCTGCGGGCAGGCATGCCGCGCGAGGAGTGGCGCTCGCGGCTCCAGCTGGCGCCGCGGCTGGCGAGCGAGGTGGTGGCGGCGCTGGCCGCGGCAGGTGCGCTGGCGGAGACTGGGGCGGGTCCCGCGACGGGAGTGACAACGGGACACGGCGCGCTGTTACGGCGAGCGGAGTTCACGCCCCAGCTCGCCCCCGCACAGGAACGCGCCGTCGCCGCCATGCTGGAACGCTTCCATCGCGAGCCGTACGGTCCGCCGACGCGCACCGAGGTGGAGGAGGCGCTAGGATCCGACGTAACCGGCGCGCTGCTGGACCAGGGGACGCTGGTCAAGGTCACGGACGCGATCCTGCTTGAGCGCGGCGCCTACGATGAGGCCATCGCGCGCATCGTGGCGGCGCTCCGCGAGCGGGGCACGCTGACCGTGGCCGACGCCCGCGACCTGCTCGGCACCACCCGCAAATATATGCTGGCGATCTTCGAGCACACCGATGAACGTCGCTACACCCGGCGCAGCGGTGACGACCGCACGCTCGGCCCCAACGCCCCCGTCGCGCCAGCGCAACCCACCCGGTAATCTAGTCCGGTGTCCATCTCACGTGAGGAGGTAGCGACAAACGTGACTGCGGGTCTCGAGTATTTCTATCAGCACAACCTGTGGGCGAACCTGAAACTGCTCGACGCGTGCGCGGGGCTGACCGACGAGCAGCTCGCGGCGACCGCGTCGGGCACTTACGGGTCCATCATCCGGACGCTCACCCACCTCTGTGGCGCCGAGGAGCGCTACCTGTCGCGCATCACCGGCCAGCCTCCGGAGGATGAGATCCGCCAGGGTGAGGTCCGGGACATCGCGGCGCTCCGTGAGCACGCGCGCCGGAGCGGCGAAGGCCTGATCGCCGTCGCGACCTCGACAGATCCCGCGCTGATCCTGCGCGGCACCTTTCACGGCGAGCCCTACGCGCTCCCGGTCAGTGTCGTGCTGACGCAGGCCATCAACCATGCCACCGACCACCGCTGCCACATCGCCACCATCCTGACCCAGCTCGGCATCCAGCCGCCCGAGCTCGACGTCTGGGCCCACGACGAGGCAACCAGGGTACGGTGATGACTCTCCGGCCTCCTTCCGGTGACATAACGGGCGCGCGGAATACCTCCATGCGCGGAACTCGACGGCACTTGGATCATCCAGCGGGACACTCCCGCCCACCCCATCCCGCCCACTCCCCGCGCGGCGAGCCCGGCCCATCAACCCGGCCCGCATGGAGGTTTTCGCGATGCCATCCCTGATCGCCTCGATGAGCCCCGATCAGATCGACGCCGCCGTCCGACGCTACTCCGCGCGTGTAGCCGCGGGCGAGCTGGCCGGCAGCCCCCTGAGCACCATCCGCCTGATGGGCGGCTCGGGCGACCGCGTGATCTACGTCCCGCGCATCGAATCCCCCGACGCCCTCGAGACCCTCGACCCCGACGCCCAGGTGATGGTGGGGCTTGCCGACCAGATCATCCGCGAGGCCGCCGCCCGGCGGCGCACCATCGTCGCCCAGGCGCCCGGCGGCACCCGCACGCCCGTCCGTGTCCATGTCTTCGACCCCACTACCGTGCAAAGTCTCCTCGTCCTCGGCGCCCTCGCCGGCGGGTAGCCGCAACCCCGAAGTTGCCCGCGTCGAGCGGGTTCGTGGTTGTGGGCTTGGTAGGGACGTTCGGTTGAACGCCCGGCACGCAGCAACTACCACACCGCTTAAGGAGGCCGCGCCATGGCCCGCAGCATCGCCAACGGCGATTACGGCGTCCTGAACGCCATCGAGTCCGCCAGCCGCCCCGGCGAATGGTACGCCGTCGTGGCCGACCGCCGCACCGCCGCGCTCTCGTGTGATTGTCCGCGGTGGATCTTCAACGCCGCCGGGTCGCGTACCTGCAAGCACACCGACTTCACGCTGGGACTGCTGACGGCGCATGCTGGCCCTGACCGTGCTTCAGCCGGTGTCCAGGCCGGCAGGACCCCGGCACCCACCGGCGAGGGCGGCGACGAGCACACATTCATCACGGCGACGCGGCGGCAATGGCCTGGCCTCCTCGGGACGTGGGAAATTGAACAGACCGCGGCCACCATTGACGGCGCGCCGTACGTGGTGGTGCGCCTGAAACTGCGGACCGGCAACGGCGAGACCCTCACCGGAACCGTCTCCTTCGCCGCGCGCCACCAGCACACGCCAGCGGGCATGGAATCCTGGGTGGCGGCGTGGTGCGGCTACGCTATCGCGGCGGAGCTGGCCTATCGCGCCGGCCTCCGCCTCGGCGCCCTTCCGCCGCGCCGTGCCACCCCGGTGCGCGCCACTGGCGCCCGCGCCTCGCGCCGGCCCGCGCCGCTCGGATTCGGCGACATCCTGCGCGTGGGCGACGTGCGCGACCTTGGCGACCAACTGCTGCCGGAGCAGCGCGCCGAGAACACTCTGCGCCTCTTCCTCGGCGAGGAGTTGTACCTCCAGTTGAAGCACCAGGGCTATTTGGACGTATCGAGCGTGCTCTACCCCGAGGAGGAGCGCGTCTACCGGCTGCGCCGCCATGCGCACAAGCAGCGCGAGCACCGCGTGCGCGTCTTCGAGCGCGGCGCCTACGCCCGCGACTTCTGCATCGTGCGCGCCCAAAACGTCCCCGAGGCGGACTGGTACCTGACCGTCTTCCTCGGCTTGCTCAGCGACGAGCGCGCCACCATCGGCGTGGTCCACGCGCACAACGTCTTCCCGCGCTGTTCCGACGACCCCATGCCCGAGACGACGCCGACCATCTGGCAGCCGCGCGCGGAGAACCTGCCGGCGGCATCCTGACACCGAACCAGCACTGGGACACCGGCGACTTCATCGCGGCGTCCGATGGACGACCGCTCTTGCCTGATCCAACCCGTGCGTGATCGCCCGCGCACTTATGGGCGCCCCCTTGCCAGACCACCCCGCTTGCCATCCACCGGGACGCCCACCGCGCCCGCGACCTGGCCCCGCGGGGCCAGACCGGCTATGATCTATTCTTCGGAGGCCATGCACCCAGATGTGGCGCGGAGGCGGGCATGGACAGCAGCGACGACACCCGAATGGACGTGACGTGGGATGGCCTGCCGGTCAGCCGGGAGTCCCCCTATGGCTGCTCGGTGGTCGTGTATCGCCGCGCGCCGGACGGGCTCCGCCTGCTGATGCTCCATCGCGCGCATCTGGGACGCGACTTTGCCGGCGACTGGGCGTGGACACCGCCGGGCGGGGCGCGGCTCCCCGGCGAGCCGGTGGACGATTGCGCACAGCGCGAGCTGCTGGAGGAGACCGGGCTCCCGCTGCCGCCGCGGCCGACCGCGTTTGGGGACAACGCCTGGTGCGTCTACGTTGCCGAGGCGGCGGCGGATACCGTGGTGACCCCCGACGCCGAGCACGACCGCTTTGCGTGGCTCGCGCCAGATGAAGCCCTGCGCCGGACCCTGCCCGAGCGGCCGCGCGTCCTGCTCCGGCGCGCGGTGGAGGCCATCGAGGCGGACCAGTCACCGGATTGACGCGCCCGGGCCCCACTCGTTCGTATGGTATGCTGACAGGCACCAACGAACGAACACACTGTGACGATGGGAGTACGCGCGTGGTCGAGCACGTCCCCCTGCGCCGAATCCCGCGGCAGGCGCGCGGCCAGCGGCGCATGGACGCGATCCTAGACGCGGCGGAGCGGGTCTTCGCGGAGGTGGGCTACGAGGCGGCCACCACCAACGCCATCGCCGCGCGGGCGGGCACGGCCATTGGATCGCTCTACCAATACTTCTCCAATAAGGAAGCCATCCTGCGCGCGCTGGCGGATCGCTTCCTCGACCAGCTGCGCGGTGTGCTGGATGTCGCGCTGGATGACGCGGCGGCCCTGGCGGACGCGCCTCTAGAATCGCTGGTGGACCGCATCCTCGACCCGGTGCTCGCGGTCCGGGCCGCACGGGCGGGCATCCTGGACCTCTACTTCCGCGCGGGCCGGCCCGGCGGCGAGGTGGCCCAGGCCGCGCATGGCTTGATCGACGAGATCGTCGCCCGGCTGGACGCCATCGTGGCGGCGCGCGAGCCGTGGCTGGACCGCGAACCGCGGCGGCTACGAGTGCGCATCGTCTTGGAGGTGGTGCGGGCGCTGCTGCCGCTGACCGCGCCAGGTGGCGTGCCGCGGCCCGAGGTGATCGCCGAGCTCAAGCGCGTGGTCCGGGCCTACATGGCGGCGATCCGCGACGAGGTCACAGGCAATCCGTGAGCCCTGGCAATCGGCACATGCTGTGACCGTCTCATATGGCCGGTGGTTACATCACCAACCGAAACCCCACGTCCTCGCGATCATGGTCGGGTGCGTCGCTGCCGCGAAAGCGCGTGCTCGCCTCCGGCCATGAGCTTCTCCAGGATCCGCCGCGCAGCACGCGATTGCCGCCCGCCGGATCTGTCTCGCGCCCGTCGCCCGCCAGATATGGGTACTTCCAGTTGAGGCTGGTCGTCCACTCCCAGACATTGCCCTCCATGTCCTGGGCGCCGCATGGACTCGCGCCGCCGGGATAGGTGCCCACCCGCGTCGTCGTGCCAATGCGGCTCTCGGCCGTATTGCACAGCGTCACGTTGAAAGCGTTGCCCCAGGGGTACTCAAGCTCCGTATTGGTAGCGGGAACCCAGCACGCCGCCTTCTCCCACTGTGCCTCGGTGGGCAGCCGCCAGGACTGCCCAGTTATCCTGGCGAGCCACGCGGCGTAGGCCATCGCGTCATGCCAGGTGACGTGGACAATCGGATGGTCTCGGTGGTTGCGCTGGCGAGCCCAATCTCGTGGCGGGGTTCTGCGTTCGGCTTGTACGAACCATTCGTACTCGGCCACTGTCACCGGGAACTTGGCGATGCTGAACCGGGCCACATGCACCGTGCTGCCCGGCGGGCCGCCCATCTGGAACGGACCAGCCTGGACGATGGGGTGCGGTACTGGCTGGAGGATCACCGTCACGCCGCCGATATTTTGCTGCGCAAAGCCCATGGCGACCAGGCTCGGTGGAATGGGCGCCGGCGCGACGGGCGCTGGCGGGACAGGCGCCGTCAGCAGCTTCGCCCGCACCTCCGCCAACGCCGCCACCAGCTCGGGCTTTCCGCGCGCCAGGGGCTCGGCGGCATCCAGTGCCTTCTGTACCTCGGCGTCGTCGTTCGCCACGATCCGTTCCAACTCCGCGCGCGCCAGCCACAGGGCGAAGGTCGCGTCGGGTCGGGCAGTCAGTTTGCGTGCTAACCCCAGCGCCTCGCTCTCGTGCCCCAGCCGCCGCAGCAGGTCGACCCGGGCGGTGAGGCGTTCGAGGTCGCCGGGAACCAGGTTCAGCTCCTCGTCCAGCGTGCCCAACGCGTCCGCCCAGCGCTGCTGGCCGACCAAGATCGCGCGGCGCTCCGCAAGCAGACCGGGCACGTCGTCGGGCTTGGCGAGGGCGCGTGCCCGCTCGAGGGCGGCCAATGCCGCGTCGGGCTGCTTCAGCTCGGCCTGGGCGCGGGCAAGCACCCGCCAGAGGTCCACACGGTAGGGGTCCAGAACGAGGGCGCGCTGGGCGGCGGCGCGGGCACCCTCCCAGTTTCCCGCGCCGGCATAGGCGAGGGCGAGGATGTCGAGCAGGTTGGTGTTGGACTCGTTTCCAGGCAGGGTCAGCGCGAGCTCGGCCTTGGCGATGGCGTCACCCCAGCGGCCGGTGTCGAGCGCCAGCTGAGCGTCGTGGTCCAGTGCCCTGGCGCGCACGTCCTCAGGCGTCTGTCCCGGCACTGGGAACGCTTCAATTTGGGTGGAAAACTCGTTGAGGATGACGTTTACGACGGCCACGCCCAGCGCGAGGTAATAGCCCCAGCGCAGGTCAGCCATCACACCCAATGACGTCTGCCAGTTGATTTGGCATGGGCACGCGCCGTAGAATGCGGCGCTGACTGGATACGCCAGCAGCAGCGCGGCATAGAGCAGGCTCGCGAGCGCCGCGCCAGCGGCAAAGACCTGGCGCCGAGTGGGATTCAGGAAGCCGCGGATGGTGAAGGTTGGCAGGCTGAGCCCGAGGCTGATTAGGCCGAGAAACGGCAGGTAGATCCACCGCGCGAGGATGTCCGGCGGCGCCAGGTGCGCGAGGTCGAGCACATCGGAGAAGTCAATCGGATTGAACCCGGTGAAATGGTCGTAGAGGAGACCGACCAGGCACGCGGTCAGCTCACGTCCATGCACGGCGAGATAAGGCGCGGCCAGCGAAAGCACGACTTCAAGCGCCGCGGTGGCGAAGATGCTCACAGAGAACAGGACGAAGAGCCCGCGTCCCCACTCGAGACGCCCGGCGAAGACTTTGTAGCGGAATTTAGCTCGGGCTTCAATCTCGCCAAGTGTGATGGACCGCCGCATGGATCACGCCCCTACCCCGCCGCGAATCGCCGCGATCGCGCCCAGCGGAAGCCATGTGGTCTTTTGGCTGGCGCACTGGCGGGTTGAATGCGGGCGTGAGCACGCGCGGGACCAACCCAGGCAGGGGGACGGGCTGGCGATGGCCCCTGTGAGGACGCTATTCCCCTCCCGAGCCTGTCCTCGTCCGCGGCAGGTCCCCAGCGCGATACCAACAGTCGTGGCACTTGTCCACGATCGTCGCTCCAGAAGATGTCCGCGTGGACGCGACCGCGGCGTCGGCCGACGCGCCGTCCGCGCCCACCTCGACTGGCTCGATCGGCTCGCCGTCTGCACCCAGCTTGCGGCTGTAGAGCCGGCGGCCGTCTGAGGTGAGGCAGCGCCCGGTCTCCAGCTCGAACTGCCAGCCGTGGAGCGAGCACGTCAGCACGCCGTCCTCGATCGACGCGAAGCGCGTGAGGTCGGCCTTCAAGTGCGGGCAGCGCCGCTGCAGCCGGTAGCCGTGCGTCTCCCAGAACTGCTGCTCGGGGTCCTTCTCAGCGTAATAGCCCTCGAGATACTCAATGCGCTCCGGCGAGAGACACTTGAAGAAATTGTAGACGTGCTCATTGTAGCCGCCCGTGCGCGCCGCCTCGAACCGGCACGACAGGAAAATCTCGTTGATCCAGTCCACTTTGTGCGCGAGGATGCAGTCCTCCACCAGCGGCGCGGGGATGCGGAAACGATACTCCCACGCCTCGCCGGACCACGGATAGACCCGCCGCTCCTGGAAGTCGATGACCACGCCGGTGGTCTCCAGGTCGAGCACGACGCGGCCGTTGATCCCGACGCAGGTCAGGTCGGCCAAGGCCAGCAGCGGCTCGAACCACTCCTTGAGCGCGGTGGGGATGTCCACCTGGCCCCGCGGCCACGACGCGCGGATCTCCGCGATGAGCGGGCGCTTGCGCTCCTGGTAAGCGTCGAGATAGGCGCGCTTCTCGGTGAAGATGCGCGCCACCGCGTCATCCGGGAGGGGATGCCGCGACTCGAAGCGGCCCGGCGTGACACTGGCGACGCTGCCGGGGATCATCAGCTGGGAGCCGGCGACGCCGTGCTCGCGCAGATAGTCCAGGAAGACCGACTGGTCGGGGAAGGTGTTCACCGGGTCGCGGTCGAAGTCATTCAGGTGGTAGAGGTCGTCGTCGAGGAAGCACGGCGGCCCGGCGGAGGGGACGACGAACGACGCGCCGCACTCCCGTACGTAGCGCAGGGCCCGCGCCTGCCCGTTCTCGCGCTTGCGGGCGGCCAGCGTGTCGCGCATGCGCAGGGGCATCTCCCGGTAGACCATCGGGTACCAGATGGCGCCAGAGAACTGGAGGAAGTGGGCGTCCAGCGGACCGAAGGCGTGGATGGCCTCGAAGTCGATCGGCCGTGAGTCGTTTTGATCGTAGAGACGCGTCTCGCCGTCGTCGAGCAGCAGCCCGGAGTCGCCGAGCGGCCCATCCACCGGCGCGACCAGCGCCACCACCGCCAGCCGCAGGCCGTCCACCGTGACCGGTTCGCCGTTGCGGGTGCGCAGGAAGCGGGTGAATCCCAGGTCGCGCATGGCCACTTCGAGCGCGTCAACGGGGTAGTCCGGCAGGATGACGGTGGTGTCCTTGGAGACATGGTCGCGCAGGAAGTCGGGGTCAAAGTGGTCGTGGTGGAGGTGGGAGACATAGAGATACGTCGGATTGGCGTACTTCGCCAGGTCGAGACCATCGTTGCTCGGGAAGGGGAACCACGAGGCGTAGTACGCGGGGTTGAACCAGGGGTCGCTGAGGACGCTGCCGTGGCGTGTCTCGACGAACATGCCCGCGTGCCCGAGGAACGTGATCTCCATGTGCCAGTCTCCACGAGGGTGCCAGGT
>JANWHL010000094.1 GCA_025450405.1 Ktedonobacterales bacterium | reverse complement strand
TGCCGCGAGCGCGCGAGGCATCCAGCGGCGCCGCGCTGGCCCCCGCCTCGTCCACGGCGCATTCCACCACGTTTGGCGGCGTGGCGGCGCCTACGGATGCCCCCGATCGCGCTCTGGGCGGGGTCGCACGCACACCCGCCGCCCAGACCGGCGCGGGATCACCCGCGCCACAAACGTCGCAGGATACCCCCACGGTCGCACCGCGCGCCACGCCACCCCCCGTGGTCTCGGTGCCCGGCACGTTGGGCACCGAGCCGCCCATTTGGCCAATCACCGGTGGCGGCTTGCTGATCGGCGGCGTCGTGGTCTTCGTTGTGGGACGCCGCGCGGCTAGCTCGCATTGACACCAGCCGTTGCCTCTCGTACCATGTCTCAAAGCGCCGGTGATCCGCGAGGCGGCCAACGAGACCTCGTGGCGCCTCGAAGCGCGAGCACGGCCTGACCGGCCCCGGGAGAGACATGGTCGATCCGCACCACGCGCGTGCCGTCGCCACAATCCGGCACGTCGGCATTGTCTACCAAGAGCACGCGCCCCAGGCGGTTATCCTCGCCCAGACCCTGATCACGCGCCTGCGCGGCGAGGGACTGGAAGCATGGATGGTGCCCTCGGCCCGCGAGAGCGAGCTGGAGGACCTGCGCCGGGGTACCGATGTCATGCTCGTCCTGGGCGGTGACGGCACTATCCTCTCGGTCGCCCGCAAGTGTGCCCCGGAGGGGACCCCGATCATCGGCATCAATTTCGGCCGGGTTGGCTTCCTGACGGAGCTCGAGCCGAGCGAAGTGGAGGAGCAGCTCGGTCTCTATCTCCGCGGCGATTTCTGGGTGGATGAGCGCGCCATGCTCCGGGCGGAAGTGGACATGGGGGGCCAGCGGCACGACCTGCTCGCCCTGAACGACATCGTGCTGGTCCGTGGCGCCGAGCCCCGGGTAGTGCGCATCCGCGTCTGGGTGGATGGCCACCTTTATAACACGACCGTCGCGGACGGCGTCATCGTCTCCACCGCCACCGGGTCCACCGCCTATAATCTAGCGGCGGGCGGCCCTATCCTGCATCCGCAGGTCCGGAGCGCGGTGGTGACCCCCGTGGCCCCTCACCTTGCCGCGGACCTGTCGCTGGTGCTCGAGCCCAACGCCACCATCGCGTTGGAGGTCCTGGCGGGTTCGGGCGGGGCAGTCCTCTCGGCGGATGGGCAGATCAACCTGGATGTGCCCGATGGCACCCAGGTATCCGTCACCACTAATGGGAGCGTGACACGCTTCCTGCGGCGCCGGCCGCCGACGCACTTCTATAAGGTGCTCTCGGCGAAATTGAAGGAATCCCTGTGATTCCGCCCGCTCATCCGGCGTGGCACCCAGCCCAGTCCGCGAGAAAGCCATGCTGATCGAGCTCGCCATCAGCAACTTCGCCATCATCGACCAGCTGCGCCTGCGGCCTGGTCCCGGCTTCAATGTGTTCACCGGCGAGACGGGAGCCGGCAAGTCGATCATGATCGATGCCGTGGCCGCGTTGCTGGGCGAGCGCGTGGGCTCCGACGAAGTCCGTTCCGGGGCCGACCGCGCGCTCGTCGAGGGCATCTTCGATGTCAGCGATCTCCTGCCGGATGCGGACGGAACGCCCGCGACAGATGCCGAGGATCGCGACGTACCATCCCCCAGCGTCGGCGACGACGCCGACGGTTCGCTGGTCGCGGCGCTGGCCGAGGTGGGGATCGAAGCGGAGGATGGCACGCTGATCCTCGCGCGCGAGATCGCGCGCGGCGGGCGCGGGACCGCCCGCGTCAATGGCCGCGCCGTGCCGATCTCCGTGTTGCAGCGCCTCGCCGCCCACCTGATCGATATCCATGGCCAGGCGGGCCACCTGGCCCTCTTGCGCCCCGAGCGCCATGTGTATTATTTGGATCGCTTCGCCGGCGCCGACGGTCTCCGCGACGAGTTGGGCGAGCGCGTCGCCGAGTGGCGCGCAACCCGCCGCGCGCTCGACGCCCTGCGGCGCGACGAACGCGAGCTGGAGCGGCGCGCCGAGCTGCTGCGCTTCCAGGTGGAGGAAATCGAGGCGGCGCGCCTCCTGCCCGATGAACAGGAAACCCTGGAGCGCGAACGGCGCGTGCTGGCGAACGCTGAACGGCTCGGCGAGCTGTGCGACACATTGCATACGGAGCTCGCCGGCGCCGAGTCCGGCGATGAGGCCGGCGCGCTCGACCTCCTGGCTGGCGCGCGCCGAACCCTCGCCGAAGTGGCGCGGCTGGATCCCACGCTGGAGGAGCAGGCCGCCGCCCTCGACGAGGCGATCTTTCGCCTCGAAGACGTTGTTAGCGCGGTCCGCACCTACCAGGACGAGGTGGCCGCCGACCCCAATCGCCTGGCCGCCATCGAGGAACGCCTGGACCTGATCGCCAGATTGCGGCGCAAGTATGGCGCGACGATCGGCGAAATCCTGGCCTTTGGCGCCGCCGCCGCCGTCGAGTTGGAGGGTCTGACCAACCGCGAGGAGCGCGCCGCCGCGCTCCAGGAACGCGACGAGCGCCTCCGCCGCGAGATTGGCGCATTTGGTACACGCCTCTCCCACCTCCGCCAGCGGGCCGCGGTCGCGCTGGCCGCGGCGATGGAGCGCGAGCTGGACGAGCTGCACATGAAGCGCGCGCGCTTCCGCGTCGAGATCTCTCAGCGGCCCGATCCCGAGGGCGTGCCGGCGCATCCAGGTCTCGATGGGGCCAGTGACGCGCCTCGCCCTAGGGCCGCGGACGGCGCATCAGCTGGCGCCGCGCCCGTGGACAGGGCCGGCGCGCTCGCCGCGGATGCGGCGCGGTACGCCTTCGGATCTACCGGCATCGACCATGTCGAGTTTCAGATCGCCCCGAATCCCGGCGAGCCGTTCAAACCGCTGGCGCGCATCGCGTCGGGAGGCGAAACGTCGCGCCTGATGCTGGCCATAAAGTCCATCCTCTCAGCGGCGGATGCCGTGCCCATTTTGATCTTCGATGAGATTGACGCGGGAATCAGCGGGCGCGCCGGGCAAGTCGTCGGGGAGAAGCTCTGGCGCCTCGCACGCCGCCATCAGGTCATCTGCGTGACCCACCTGCCACAGATCGCCGCGCTGGCGGACGACCATTTCCGGATCAGCAAAGCGCTGGCGGGGGGCCGGACCACCACGCATGTGGAACCCCTGGCGGGTTCGGCGCGGGTGGCGGAGCTCGGCGAATTGCTTGGCGGCGCGGATACCCGCGCGTCGCGCGCGGCCGCGGCGGACTTGCTGCGCCGCGCCGATGAGTGGAAAGCGGGCGACGTTGCGCTCGCGCCAGCTTGACAGGTCAGCGTGACTCCCATACAATGGCGACGGGCCGGGCGACAGATCGCGGAGGCGCTGCCCGGCTCCTGGTTCCGCGCCGGAGGACGACTCGATGATTCTGTGCCAGACCTGCCTGCGCGAGTATCCAGACGGGACAACCCAGTGCGTCAACTGCGGCCAGCCGCTCGCGCTCATGCGCCCCTCCCCGGCGGCGACCGGCCGCCCGTTCCCGGACGCGCGGCCGGAGCCTGTGGCGACGGTGCACGCGCCGCGCGTGGCTTACTCGGCCGCGGACGGCCTCGCGGTCCCGGACGTCTTCGCGGTCCCGGATGCCCTCTCGGCCCAAGCGTCCATGTCCGCCGCTGAGGCCAATATCGCGGCCCCGATCGACGTCTGGGTGTCCTCCACCGAGCCATTGTACGGACCATCTAGTACCAGCACCAGCACCGCTGCCCATCTTCGGCTCCGTCTCAACAACGGCAAGGTGTTCGAGCTGAGTGGCAAGGCGCTCTACCTGATTGGCCGGGAAGATCCGGCCAATGGCATCGACCCCGACATCGATCTCACGCGCTTCGGCGGTGTCGAAGGCGGCGTCTCACGTTCCCACGCCGTCATCCACGTCCGCCAGGAAGGTTACTTCGTCGAAGACCTCGGCAGTATGAACGAGACGCTGCTGAACTTCCATCGGCTCCTGCCGCGCCAGCTCTATGAATTGAAAGACGGCGATCAGCTCCGCTTTGGTGGGACGACCGCCCTCGTGGTCATTGGATGAATCTGGACATTCCACCGCCCACATAGCGTATGAGAGCACCGAGTTCGGTGACACCCCCGCGTCTCGCGGTCAGGAGGTTCGCGTATGGCCCGCACTGTCGTCGTCCATATCCTGAACGAGGACCCGATCCTGGCCGACATGGAGGAGCTGCCCACCACCACGGCGACGTGCGTCTATTTCACCAATCCGCGCAAGCGTGATGGGAAGCCGGTCCAATGGGCCAGCCCCGGCTCGATCTCCTTCGTCTACCCAATGGCGCGTATCACGTTCATTGAAGTGGTGACCAGCGAGGAAGAGCGCCGCAAAGTGGTGGAATTCTTCCGCGATCAGTGACGCGCCAACGGTCGCGACCCCGCACGCGCTGTGCTTGCCACGCCTGGGTGGCCTTGCGCCTCCCACACGCGCCATGCTACACTGGCGGCCGTCATAGCTGACGCCGGTCATCCTTGTATGACCGGCGCCTTCTCTCTTTGTGGACCAGCGAGCGGAGGTGCGTGGTGGCGGCGCACGTGGGCGCGCGGCCGGGGACCGGCCCGGCCGTGGCCTTTGGGCGCGACCAACGGTGGAACTTTGCCGTCCTCGGCGGCGATATCGCCCTCTTTACCTTTGGTCTGAGCATCAGCTCGGCCTATACCATCCTCCCGCTCTTCGTCCATCACCTCAGCGCGAGCAATGTGGCTGTCGCGCTGATTCCGGCGGTGCGCGCGCTCGGGCTGTACGCGCCACAGCTGGCGGTCTCCTCCCAGGTGGAGCGATTGCGGCGCGCCAAGCCCTTGATCCTGTTCGTCACGACCATCGAACGCCTGCCGTTCCTGGTCCTCGCGCTGGCCGCGCCCTTGCTCGCCGCGCGCCAGCCCGCCGTGCTGCTGGTCCTCTTCTACCTCATGATCGGCCTGCACCAGCTGGGCGGCGGGCTCGGCTATCCCGCCTGGCTCGACCTCATCGCGCGCACGATCCCGGACGGCTGGCGCGGACGCTTCTTCGGTCTCTGGACCGGTGTGGGCGGTTTGTTGGGCATCGGCGGCGCGGCCATCGCGGCGGCCATCATCGCGGGGGTGGCCTGGCCGCTGAGCTTCAGCCTGATCTTTGCCGGGACCTTCGCGGCCTTCATCGTGTCCTTCATTCTGCTCGCGCTTGGTCGCGAGCCGTCGCGCCAGAGTGTGCGCCCCAGGCCGGCGGCGGCCCGCGACCTCGCGGGTTCCCGTCCGTTGGCCATGGCCGCCCCCGCTGTGCGCCAGCGGGCGCGGGGCTTGGTCGCGATTTTCCGCGCCGATAGGGGACTGTCGGCTCTCGTCGCTGCCAATGCCGCCGCGGGCGTGGCAACGATGGGCGCGGGGCTATTCGCCGTCTCCGCCCTGGGCCGTGGCGGCCTTACGCCTGTACAGGTTGGTGCCGAGAGCACGGTCCTGGTGCTGGCCACGACGGCTGGCACTGTCCTCTGGGGGTTCGTGGGTGACCACGTAGGCCAGCGCGCCGTTCTGGTCTGCGCGGCCCTCTGCATGGCCCTGGCGGTGGCCGCGCCGTTGCTGGCTTCGGGGCTCGTCGCCTATACGTTCGCCTTTCTCTTGCTGGGGCTGAGTGTCTCGGCCGCCCTCCTTGCGCAGCTTACCTTCATCGCCGAATTCGCGCCCCCCGCGCGCCGCCCCACCTATATCGCGCTCGCGTCGGTTGCCTATGCCCCGTTCGCTGTCGGCGCGCCCATCATCGGTGGTGTGCTCGCTGACCACTGGGGCTATCGGGTGGTCTATGCCATTGCCCTGGCGGCCGCCATGGTCGCGGCGGTGGTCTATCAGCTCTGGGTGCCAGAGCCGCGACACGGGGTTCCCCGTACGGCACCCCAGGTATCCCCGACTTCAAGCGCGGCGCGCGAGCGGCGACCGCGCGAGGAGGCCACCGATGAGCGATGACGCGGGCACACGCATCGAGGTCGCCCTGCTTCGCCTGGTCGACCTGTCGGCGATTGACCAGCTGATGCCGCTAATCTTGCTGGCTGATGAATCGCCCGCCGCCGTGGCCGACTATCTGCCACGTGCGGAGGTGTATGCCATGGTCACCCCGCGGAGCGCCGACCCGGTGGGCGTGATCGCCCTCACGGATGAGGGCGATGGGGTGTGGGAGATCAAGAACATCGCCGTGATGCCCGCCTTTCAGGGCCTGGGGATCGGCGGCGCGGCCATCGCGACGGCATGCGCCCTCGCGCGCCAGCGCGGCGCGCGCCGCATGCTGGTGGGTACGGCCAATTGCGCGCTCCGCGAGCTGGCCTTCTACCAGCGCGCCGGATTCCGCTTCGATCACATCGTGCGCGCCTTCTTTACCCCACCACGCTATCCCGAACCGATCGTCGAGAACGGTTTACGCGCCATCGACATGGTGGTCCTCTCAAGAGATATCACCTGAAAATGGCCCGAGGGCCGCGCCGCTGGACCGTAACCCCCGTTGCCCGGACAACCCGCCCGCCGCCCAGGATTCGCCCGAAATTATCCCCATGGCTCGGTCGTCGCCGGACCTTCGCCCCTGGCTTCGGCCGCCCACACAACGCGCCCGAAGCTCAGGATTCTCCTGAAAATAGCCCGTAGTCCGCACGCGGTCCTCGAAGCGCAGGATTCCCTCGGAAATAGGCCAATGGCAGAGTCTCGGCCAGCCCGCCGGCATTTTCACGCGTCTCCCTGGCGGCCCGCCGCCATGGCCCGGACACGCGGAACTTCAATTCCGCATCCTCGCCCTGCTCCCGCGCTTGCCCGTGGTCGCGCCCATTTCACCCGCCGCCCGCACGACCCACCCGCAGATCAGGATTCCCTCGATAATCGCCCGCGGCCCCCCCACTACCCCGCGCGCCGGCGCGGATTCCCCGCGTCCTTCCGGGCGCCTCCTCGCTCCACCGCGCGGCCCGCCCTTGGTGGCCACCGTCATGTTCACGCGTCTCGCGGGCGGCTGGCCACCATAGCACGTACCCGCGGACCTTCAATTCCGCCTCCCCGCCCGACCACCGCGCACGCCAGTAGTCGCGCGCCCATTCGTGGTCGCACCACTACTTTCAGGCCAATCGCTGCCGGCGCGCCGTCATCGCGCCGCTCACGGGACCCCTAATTCGCCTGATCGCACATGGGCAACCGAACCGAGTGCCTTCGCGTTCTGTCAGCGGCACATGCGCATTGCG
>JANWHL010000093.1 GCA_025450405.1 Ktedonobacterales bacterium | reverse complement strand
GCGCGCCTGTCGCCGCCCGCGCGGGAACTGGCATCGCTGGCCGCGACGATTGGTCGCGAGTTCCGCCTGGATGTCGTCCTGCGCGCCAGCAAGACCGAAGAAGACGAGAGCATCAACGCGCTGGATGAGCTCTGGCAGCGGCGGATCGTGCGTGACCACGGCGCGGCCGCGTATGACTTCACACACGACAAGCTGCGAGAAGTCGCCTACAGCGAAACCGGTGTCGCGCAACGCCGGTTGCTGCATCGCCGGATCGCGGGCGCGCTCGAAGCCGTCCACGCGGGAGACCTCGACCCCGTCAGTGGCCAGATCGCGTCGCACTACGATCGCGCGGGCGCCATCGACCAGGCACTCCCCTACTTTTACCAGGCGGCCGAGGTCGCGCGGCGTGTGTATGCCAACGAAGACGCGATCACCCTTCTCACCCGTGCGCTCGCGCTGCTCGATCAGCTGCCCGCGGGCGCGGCGCGCGATACGCTGGAGCTGCGTGCGCTGCTGATGTTGGCGCCAATCTATCGCATCACGCGCGGCTGGACGGCTCCGGAGCTCGAGCGCGTCGTCCGGCGCAGCCTCACCTTGTGCGACGCGCTCGGCGCCGATGCCGAGCGCGCGGAGGCGCTGTATGGTTGGGAGGCGCTCCTCGTCGTCCAGGCGAAACTGGACGACGTGCTGCTTGTGGACGAGGATCTCCACGCACTTTACGAGCGGTCGCGGCATCCGGCGCCGCCGCTCACGGACATGATGGTGGCGGGCACGCGACTGCATCTGGGCCGCATCGTTGAGGCCAACGACTTATTCGAGCGGATGATCACCGCGTACGATCCCTCGCGGCCCGTTGACCGCCAGGACATGCTCGGTTGGAACCTCGCTGTCCACGCACGCGCATGGCAGGCCCACTCGCTGTGGAGCCTTGGCTATCCAGACCAGGCGCTGAGCCGCGGGCTGGAAGCCGTCCAGGTCGCGCGCGATCTGGTGCTCCCGTTCAACCAGGCGTTGGCCTCGACCTACCTGGCTATGCTCCAGCAACTGCTGTCGGGACGAGCGACCGCCAAAGCGAGCGCAGAGGAAGCCGCCACATTCACGGCGGCCTATCGAGCCCCTTACTACCGCGCCTGGTCGGCAATCCTCGTCAGCTACGCGGAGACCTCGGAACGCCCTACCACGGCGAACCTCAGCGAGTTGCGTCACGTGATCGAAGCCTTCAAGGCGTCTGGTGCGCGCCTACGATTGCCCTATTATCTCTGGCTCCTCGCATCATGCTATGGCAAGGCGGGGCGGAGCGAGGAGGGGCTGGCGATTCTTGACGAGGCCTTCGCGGCGGCACGAGCGAGCAATGAGCGGTGGTGGAACGCCGAGCTTCACCGTCTGCGTGGAGAGCTGCTGCGGCAAGCGCACCACAACGACGACGCGGTCGAAGCCGCGCTCCTGCGCGCCGCGGAGATCGCGCGCTCCCAGTGTGCCCGCTCGCTGGAGCTGCGCGCCGCGATGAGTCTCGCGCGCTGGTGGAGCGGCCGGAACCGCAAGCCAGACGCCCGCCGCCAACTGAGCGGCGCGTATGCCTGGTTCACCGAGGGCTTCGACACGCGCGACCTACTGGCCGCGCGCTCGCTGCTCGCTGAATTGGCATAACGATCGTCTAAACAGCTCGCTCACTGCGACCACCAGCTATCATCAGCGGCAACTCCGGACGAGGGAACAGTCACTATATCTGGGGAGGAGGTCCCACGACTTCGGTGTCATACTTTTGGTTCAAGGAGCTCCAGAAAACCCGTGCGTCGGCATCAGGAGGCATGTGCGCCGCCTCCTCGAACATACCTTCAAATCCACCGGGCAGGGCGATGAAGAGCACGCTCGTCATGCCGTCCCGTGAGGGGACGTACGCATGGACCACCTCAGGGGGAATACAGACGAACGCGCCCGCTCCCACGCGGTGGAGTTCCTCGCCAATCAAGAAGGTCATCTCGCCTTCGAGCACGTAGGTCATCTCCGTAAACTGGTGATGACGATGCGGACTCGTCCACTCCGGCGCTCCCTGGCCCGAGTCGAAGTGCCCTTCTGCCACGGTGATGGGGCATTGCAGAAATGGGCCACCCACCTTGATGGTCACGAAGGAGCCTTCAGGTCGCGCTGGGATGACCTTGCCTGCCCCTGGTGCGAGGACGAGCGCCTGCTGCCCAGAAAACTTCTCGTTTGTCACTTTCCGACCTCCGCAATAGGGCCAACACCCATGAGGGCCAACTGACCGCCATTGTACGATAGCCACCCCCTTGCCCGTCCATCGGCGTGAGCAAGGCGACAACGGTGATAACTCCAGTTCGCGCTAACGCTCCCCTAACGGCCCCTCCAGTATCATGAGGGCAGTGCCCTCGATGCCTGTGGTGATGCCTATCGCGGTCGGCGCAATGTGCCCGGCGCATCGCCACCCGCGGGTATCGAGATGGCGCGAGTGGCCGCGCGTCGCGGCCGCGAGGAGGAACGCATGGTCTCGCAACCTGCCACCGTCACCCTGGCGGAGGCCGCTGTCGACGAGTTGAAGTCGCGGGTACGTGGTGACCTGATCCAGCCCGGAGACGCGGGCTACGAAGAGGCACGGAAGGTCTATAACGGCATGATTGACCGGCATCCCGCGCTCATTGTGCGCTGCGTGGATGTGGCCGACGTGATCAGTGCCGTCAACTTCGCGCGTGAGCAGGGGCTCACGCTGGCCGTTCGTGGTGGCGGACACAACGGGCCGGGGCTGGGCACCTGCGACGATGGTGTGGTCATCGATCTCGCGCGGATGAAGGGCATTCGCGTGGACCCAGCCGCCAAGACAGTCCGAGTGGATGGCGGCTGCACGTGGGGTGAGGTGGATCATGCCACGCATCCCTTCGGGCTGGCGACGCCAAGTGGCTTCGTCTCGACCACCGGGGTTGGCGGGTTGACTCTGGGCGGCGGCATCGGCTACCTCTCACCCATCTATGGCCTCACCATCGACAATTTGCTCAGTGTGGACATGGTGCTGGCCGACGGCAGCTTTGTGACGGCCAACGCGGACGAGCATCCTGACCTCTTTTGGGCCGTGCGCGGCGGTGGCGGCAACTTCGGCGTGGTCACGTCGTTCAAGTTCCGCCTCCACCCGGTCAGCACGGTGTACGGCGGGCCGATCTTCTGGCCGCTGGATCAGTTGCCCGAGCTCATGGCGTTCTGGCGCGACTACATCCAGAGCGCGCCCGCAGACATCAATGGGTGGTTTGGGGTGGTCACGGTGCCGCCGGCGCCCATCTTCCCCGAACAGTTCCACCTGCGGAAGATGTGCGTGATCGTCTGGTGTGACGTCGGTCCGCTGGATCAGGCCGCCGAGCGCTTCAGCGCCATTCGTGCCTTCGGCGCCCCCGCCATCGACGCCGCCGGTCCGATCCCCTGGCCCGCGCTGCAGAGCCTGTTCGACGCCCTGTTCCCGTCGGGCCTGCAATGGTACTGGAAGGCGGACTTCTTCAATGAGCTGAGCGATCAGACCATCGCCCTGCACAAGAAGTATGCCGAGCAGTTGCCGACACCGTTCTCGACGATGCACCTCTACCCAATCAACCGTGCGGTCCATCAGGTGGGCGCGGATGAGACGGCGTTCGGTTTCCGCGACGCCAACTTCGCGGAGGTGATTGTCGCGGTGGACCCTGACCCCGCGAACAACCCGCGCATGATCCAGTGGGCCAAGGACTATTGGCTGGCGCTGCATCCGTACTCAGCCGGCGGCGGCTACATCAACATGATCATGGACGAGGGGGAGGATCAGGTCAAAGCCGCCTATCGCGACAACTACGCCCGCCTGGCGCGGGTCAAGGCGACGTACGACCCGAGCAACCTCTTCCGGGTGAATCAGAACATCAAGCCGGTCGGGTGAGCAATCCGCCCGCCCCGCGCTCCGCGCGCGCGGAGCGCGGGGCCACGCCGGCCCAGGCCAGGAGGGCCGGAGCTCCCCTTCGCCGGGGCCATGAACTGTCGCACGGGTGGTCGGCGCCAGGGTACATCAGCGCCCCAGCACGAAGAGATTGCCGTCGGCATCGCCCACCACCACCATCCCGTCCGCGACGCTCGGCGCGCCCCAGAAGTACGTGCTGGGCGCCCGCGGATCGTGGAAGCTGTAGAGGACATGCCCAACGGATGGGCCCTGGGTGCTGACCACCTGCAGGCGCGGCGCGGCCCCGATGATCAGATATCCTGGTCCCATCGCCAGCGTGGCGAAGGTTGGTCCAGGATAGCAGGCGGACCAAACCACCGCGCCGTTCGCTGGGTTGAGCGCGAACAGGCCAGCGGGGCAGGGCGCCCCGCGGACGGTCGTCTTGCCGCCCGGCTCGTAGAGGAGGTGACCGTCCCACGCGCCGGGCGCGAAGCCGCCGTCGCCGCAGGCTGGGCAATTCGCCGGGTTGGACACCTGCCTCGTCCATAGGGGTCCGGCGCTGATACGCGCGGCGTCAAACGCGTAGTAGGTGCCGTTCTTGTTGACGATGCCCACCAAATGGCGCATGGCCCCGCCGATCCGCGCCGTGAAGAGCGTTGGCGTGGAGCCGAAGTCACTATCGAACATCGCCAGGGCCGCGGCCGCTTGCCAGGCGCCGATGAGACCCAGGTCGCTCGCGCGCAGCGCCAGCACCGCGTCCGCATACGGCTCGGCCGCGGCGCAGGCGCCCTGATTGCCCGTCCCGACGTAGACGACGCCCGTGTTTGGGTCGACGGCGACCGAGCCCCAGACTGTCCCGCCGACGCAGCCGTTGGGCACCACGTTGAACGTCGCCTCCACGCCACCGGTGGCCGCGCTCAGTTTGACCACCCGACCCTGGACGAGGGGGCAATCGCCGAGCGACGCCACGCCCATGTAGATGGCGCCGGCGTCATAGGCTGGCGAGCTCCAAAGATAGGCGGCCGGCGGCTGCCCCAGGCGCGTCCGCCAGACCACGGCACCGGTCGCGGCGTTCAGTGCGTAGAAGTTGCCGCTGCCGCCACCGACGAACACCACCAGCGTCCGCCGTCCGTCCACGGGCTCGTACGCCAGGGTCGCGGTGCTCGAGACGCCGACGACCGCCCCCTCGCAGGAGATGACCGACGTCTGGCCCAGGTATCTGGCCCACACATTCCGCCCGGTCGCGACGCTGGTCGCGCGCTCGTAGCCGTCCCACGCGCCCCAGTAGATCGTGCCGTTGGCCACCACTGGCTGCGCGAAGATCGCGCCCCCAGCGTGGAGCTGACGCCGCACCGTGAGGTGGGCGATAGTCGCAGCGGTCAGGGTGGTTTCGGCGCCGTTGAAGCCCGAGCGCCCGGACTGGCCCATGTACGTGGGCCAGCTCATGTCCGGCGCCACGGAAGCGGCGAGCGGGGGCAGTGACGTGGTGGTCGCCGTGGGGAGCGCGGCGCCCTGTGCCGTGGGGGTCGGGGCGGTCGGCGCGGGCGCGGCGAGTGGATTCGTGAGCGGCGTCCACGTCGGCGTCATGACGACCAGCGCGAGCAGCAGGAGCGCGAGACCGCCGCCCAGGCCCCCGCCCATAATGGCCGCATAGACCCCACGTCGGCGGCGTTTGCCGTCCCCCTGGGGGCCAGGATCGCTCCGCATGCGCATGCGCTCCGCCTTCGTGCGCACGGCGCGCCGGCTGATGGGCGCGCGTGCTGGCGTCGTCAAGCATGCCGTGTGCCTTATCAGGCAGGCGACGCGCCGGGCGGCGGGCGGGACCGGTGCTCAGGTGGGATGCGCGGCTTGGCGGGAGGCTGGGCGGGGATGACCGCGCACCCGACGGCACGGTGAGCGCCGTGGTAGGATGGCGGAAGCGACAGGGGATCTCCTCACGGCTGCCATGGGCCCCGCTCGTCGCTCAGCGTCTCGTGCCCCGACACGTGCTGATGCGGACCCGAGGAGAGCGCCCATGTCCTCGCCCTGGCCCGGCCTTCTCCCATTGGCCAATAGGTGGCGGCCAGCCGATGCCCATGGCACACGGTTGTCCGGGCGCTGGCTGGTCCGCGCACGGGTGGTCTGGGGCATCCTCGCGGGCGTCATGCTGGTGCTCTACACTGGGATCCTTCCGGACTATTGGGCGCAGCTGCGGACGGTCTGCGCCGCCGTGTGCAGGCGGGGATCGACCGGGCGTTCTACCGCGGCAAGTACGACACCAGCCTGATGCTCACGGAACTGGGCGCGAAGCTGCGCACGGAGTAACCCACATGGCGGCCATTGACCGTGAACACCCGCGTCTGATGCCGGATGCCGGTGCGCGCGCAGCCGAGCTTCCGCTCCATGGCGCGATCGAAATCACGTGCCGTGGCCATCTACTCGCCCACCTCATGCATGGAGATAGCGTCGGAGTCGGGCGAGTTCGCTCTGGATGGTGGGGCGAGCCCCGCTGCTGTTGACGTACTGAATCGCGCGCCCGGACGAGGCGCGCGACGAAATGGCCCGCCCCGCGATTGCGGGGACGGGCCCATCGTGGTGGACGCCGCCAGCGAGTGCTCCGGAAACTGCGATGGGTGAGGAGAGCACCCGATGTGGCAGCGCAACGGCGGCTAGCAAAACTAGCGGCCGCTGCGCGAAACCTCCCAACGGCGGAGGAAATAGAACAGCACGCCGGCGACGACGATCGCCAGCGGGAAGCCAATGTCGGCATCCGCCAAATGCTTGGACAGGATGCCCTCGTAGCCGAAGGTCGCCAGCTGGTTGATACCCAGCGCCGCCACGGCCAAGCCCACCACCATCGAGACGACCGCGGCGATGCCAGTGGGCAGTTTGCTGGCGTCCTGGTAATCGGCCACCGGATACTCGCCCTTGCGCCGGAAGTGCTCGATGATGACGATGATGCTCCACGCGCCCAGCCAGTAGGCGATCAGGAGCAGGAAGCCCTGCAGCTTGCCGGGGAAGCCCTGCTGGAAGATCGCCAGCGCGATCGAGACGTAGATCACCGCGCCGACAATGGTCAGCGCCCAGCGCTTGACGTTGATCCCCAGCACCTGGGTTGAGAGCGCGAAGCTGTAGTCGTTGGGGACGTTGTTGGCGATGGTGCTGAAGGCCAGCAGGACGAGTACCACGCTGGCGACGGCGCCGGTGCCCATGGCGTTCACGAATAGCGGACCGGGCAGGCCACCAACCAGGTTCGGCACCGCGCCGGGCGCGGTGGCGAGCAGCGCGCCCAGAATTTCCAGCAGGATGCAGGGCACCGTGATGCCGACGAACGCGTAGGTGAAGACTCTGCCCGCGGGCGTGTTCGCCGGCTGGCGGCGCGTATAGTCCGCCGCGTAGGACGACCAGCCGATGGCATAGCCGAAGATGGCGCCGCCGAAGGTGAGGATGCCCGCGAACAGGAGTCCTGGCGACGCCAACGCGCCGGCGCCAACGCTCGCTGGATTGAAGTGTCCCCAGGCGGCGAACGCCACATACGCGAACAAGATAGTCATCGGGATCCAGGCGTACCGTTCGTAGCGATGGACGATGAAGTAGCCGAAGACGCTCACGGCCGTCGTGACGATGGCCAGGAAGATCAGGGCCACCGGGAGGGGAATCTTGCCGGCGCTCCAGGCGACGATCAAACTCGCCCCGATGATCGAGTTGACGGCGCTCCAGCCGATGCACGCCAGGGCGTTGAAGAGCGCCGGTAGCTTCGCGCCCTGGAGGCCGAACGCGAAGCGTGTGAGCGGCATCTGCGCCAGGCCGGTCTTGGGGCCGAGGGTACTCAGGAACGCGACGGGAAGGACACCAAGAATGTTGAAGAGGACGATGACGAGGACGGTACCCCCGAAGCCGAGACCGGCGAAGGCGCTGATCGCCCCAAGGGCGACGGTGGCGACCACGGAGTTGGCGGACCACCAGAGCCAGACGGTGTCCCACAGCTGGGTGTGGGCGCGGTCGCTCTCGGAAACGCGTTCGATACCGGTTTGCTCGAAGTTGACTTGTTGCGGTTTTGTTTCGACGCTGGCCATGCCACACTCCTCACACGAGGTAGGGTTGCATTACACGAGCTAGGGTCACCATCGCCAGGCCGTGACCGCTTGCCGCCCGACCGTTCCGCCCCGCCGCCGCCTCGCCACCGGCAAAGCCTTTTCAGTACCCTAACGACGGGTCACACCCCGCTGAGGGTTCAGGTTGCGGGTCCGGAGCGCTCGCATCGCTCGGTCCAGACCACCCGCACCACCTATGGCATCGCCCACGGCTGGCCGGATACGGACCCCTCGATGCGCTTTCCTCGCCGTCGGGCGAATCGCGATCGCCTGGCAAAAAACGCTCGGGTGATACTCCCCGAGCGTATACGAGTTACGGGTACGCGAGTACGGGTCCGCATTACGCGTCCGGTCCGGCGTTCCGGATATCAGGAGCATACCATCCGAGCACGGCGGGCGTCAATCCGCCCGCATGGACGGGTGTACCATATGAATGCAGCGCGACGCGCGGGCGCCGGGGCCGCCATCATCCGGGCATAACCGCGGGTCACACCGCGCGTTATGATCGAATGAGGGTGGCAGGCGCTCTGACGAGGGAGAAGGACATGGTGACTACGGGCATTCTAACCATCAGCACGACCGGCGCGGCGGGCGAGCGCGCCGACACCTCCGGCGACGCCATCCGCGAGCTGGTGACGGCGCCGCCGCTGGAAGCCAGCGTGGCCGAATACGCGATCGTGCCGGACGACCGCGCCGCCATCGAGGCGACGCTGCGCCACTGGGCCGACGATCTCCGGCTCAACCTGATCCTCACGACCGGCGGCACGGGCCTGAGCCCGACCGACGCCACCCCCGAGGCGACGCTTGCCGTGGTGGACCGCCTGGTGCCCGGCATGGCGGAGGCGATGCGCGCCGAGAGCCTGCGGCACACGCCCTTCGGCATGCTCTCGCGCGCGGTCGCCGGTGCCCGCGGCGCGACACTGATCGTCAACCTCCCCGGCAGCCCCAAGGGCGTGCGTGAGTGCCTGGCCGTGCTGCTGCCGGCGCTGCCCCACGCGGTGGCGATCCTCACCGGCGGGCCGGCGGGGCACTGACGCTCGCTGGGGAAGGCACGGGGGTACACAGGGAGGCGGGGACGATAAAACCACAGAGAACACAGAGGGCACGGAGGGGACGGAGAGGACGGAGAGAGAGGATAGTGAAGGGAGCGATGTCCGATCTCCCAAGGGTCCTCACCCCCAGCCCCCAGTGGGGGACCCCAGCCCCTCTCCTCGCGAGGAGAGGGGAGCCAGGCAGACAAGCGGGGGCGCCCAACGGTGAACGGCGGACGTTGTGGTGAGGCATGGCTTGCGGGCACGGGGAGGTGGCGGGGACAAGGGAGGCGGTGAGGCAAGAAGGCGCTCGCCCGCCGGCTCCGGCTACCCGTCCAGGAGGAAGGCGACGGCCACGGAGAAGCCTGGTAGCAGGGCGCTGGTAAGCGTGGCGGAATCGTCCAGTGTGGTGCGGCCCTGGGCGTCCCAGATCTCCACGCTCCGCGACCGGTGATCCACCAGCCAGACCTCGTCCACGCCGTTGTTGCGGTAGAACCGCGCCTTCAGCGCCAGCTCCGTGGTGGTTTGCGACGTGGAGATGACCTCCACGGCCAGCAGCGGCGCCTCGCGCGGCACGGACCATGATGGCGGCACCGCGCCGCGCATGATCGCGAGGTCGGGCGCCAGGACCGTCTTCCTGGTGGCGCGCGGAGGGGTAAGGTCGAAGAGTGCGTTCTGGACGATGCGATTGCGGAATCTGGCGGACTGAGCATAGACAAAGAGCACACCGCCCATGCGGAAGCAGATGGCGCCATGGCCGGGCGTGGTGAACCCGCGGATCAACATGCCGTCGTACAGCTCATCCGTGCCGCCATCGTCCGGCAGGCGGAGGAGGTCGTTGGCGCTGACGTCGGCCGGCGCTTCGTACACCTCTCCCCAGGTGGGCGCTGGATTGGCCATACTGCCCTCGCCATCCGCGTGATCGCGATACTATCGGTCCCAGCCGCCGTCTTCCATGTCGCCGCGCGCGATGTCAGCGTGCGCCTCGGCAACCAACTCGACCAGAAATGCCTGGGACTCCGGTGTGCTCACGGTGGCGTCCCATTCGCGTTCTTCCAGCGCGAGGCTGACCAGCTCCGCAGTCTGCCGCTGGACCTCGTCCGTCTGCTGCTCGACTAGCGCCAGAACCTCACGCAATTCGCCAACCATGCGGTTATTCCTCCCGCTACTCCGCTCGCCGTGAATATGCCATGCCACCGTGGCGCGCCCAGCCACCCCACGCTACAATCCGGCTTGAAACGACCTATCACTCACCATCCCACCCCGCGGCGAGGGAGGACCGCTACTATGCAGGCAAATCCACCGGCCGGAGCCCCCATGCCCGACGCGCCCGAACGCGTGCGCCTGGGCCACAGCCCCGACTCCGACGACGCATTCATGTTCTATGGCCTGGCGACGCACAAGGTGCCGGAAGAAGGCTTCGCGTTCGAGCACATCCTGCGCGACATCGAGACCCTGAACCACTGGGCGCGCGAGGGGCGGCTGGAGATCACGGCCATCTCCGTCCACGCCTACGCCGCCGTCGCCGACCGCTACGCCATTCTCACGCACGGCGCCAGTATGGGTGATAACTATGGGCCAATGGTCGTCACCCGCGAGCCGGCCTCGGTGGAGTGGCTGCGCGAGCAGCGCATCGCCATCCCCGGCACGATGACCAGCGCCTACCTGGCGCTGCGGCTTTTCCTGGGCACCGACTTCGCCTACGACATCGTCCCCTTCGACGAGATCATGGACGCGGTCCACACGGGGAAGGCGACCGCCGGTCTGCTGATCCACGAGGGGCAGCTCACCCACACGCAATTCGGCCTGCACAAGGTGGTGGACCTGGGGGAGTGGTGGTTCACGGAGACGGCGGGGCTGCCACTCCCGCTCGGCGTCAACGCCGTCCGGCGCGACCTGGGGCCGGAGAAGATGGCGCGCCTTTCGCGCGCCCTGAAGGCGAGCATCGCGTACGGGCTGGACCACCGCGCCGAGGCGCTGGAGCACGCGATGCGCTACGCCCGCGGCCTGCAGACCGCGACGGCGGACCAGTTCGTCGGGATGTACGTCAACGACTGGACACTGGACCTCGGCCCGCGCGGCGAGGAGAGCATCCGCCTGTTCCTGCGCCGCGGCCATGAGGAGGGCGTGATCGCGCGCGAGGTGCCGGTGGACTTCGTGTCATAGCTCGTCAGTGTATCCACCGGCCCGCCCGCGCACGCGGTTCTTGCGGGTGGCTCCCGGATCCTCGCGGGAGAGGGGCTGGGGTCCCCCACTGGGGGCTGGGGGTGAGGTCACCTGGCCCGCCCGCCACCCACGGGATACAATCTGTCATAGCCGCGCGCGACTAGCCGCGCGGCGCGCCGCCGTGTGGCCGGCGGTTCAAGGAGGGCTATGGTCTGCCCAAACTGTGGGACTGAGAATCCCGCACTGGCAAGGTTCTGCATCAGCTGCGGCAAGGCGCTGCCGCGTGTCTGCCCGAACTGCGGCACGATCAATCCCGCCCAGGCGCGTTTCTGCATGCAGTGCGGCACGCCCCTAGACGCCGGGGCGCGCCCCGCCTTGCCCGCCACACCGACGGCCGCCAGTGTGGTGTCGACCACATCCGCGGCCGGCACTCCCGACCTCGGCGCGACCAACCCCGCCGTGCCCAGCGTCGCGCCGAGGACCACGGCACGGACCACGGCGCGGACCGGCCGGGGGACTTCGAGGCGGGCACCCGCTGAACCGCTCGAGACGGAGGTGCCGGAGACGGAGGCGCAAACGCCCACCACCTCGGCAGCGCGCGCGCGCCGAAGCGCGCGGACAGCTAGCACGCGCGCGGCCGACGACGCGGCGGCGCTGGACGAGCCCGAGGCGCCCGCCGAGGAACGGCGCGTGGTCACGATCCTCTTTGCCGATCTCGTCAGCTCCACGCAGCTGGCCGACCACATGGACCCCGAGGACCTGCGCGCCCTCCTCGCGGACTACTTCGCTAGTATGGCCCGCGAGGTCCGCCGCCACGGTGGGACCGTGGAGAAGTACATTGGCGACGCGATCATGGCGGTCTTCGGCCTGCCGGTCACTCACGAGGACGACCCCGTGCGCGCGGTGCGCGCCGCCCTCGGGATGCGCGCCGCGCTGCGGCGGCTCAACCACCGACACCATGCCGCCGACCCCGAGGCGCCCGATCTGCGCATGCGCATGGGCATCAATACGGGTGAGGTGGTGGCCGCCAGCGGCAACGAGCCCGCCGATGGCCGTGACTTCCTTATCACCGGCGAGCCGGTGAATGTGGCCGCGCGGCTCCAGCAAATGGCCGTCGCCGACACGATTCTGCTTGGTCCACGCACGTATCGCGCGGTCCGCGGCGCCGTCCGCGCCCGTGCGCTGCCCGCCGCCGAGGTCCGTGGCAAACCACGGCCAATTCGGGTCTGGGAGGCGCTGGGCATGTCGGGCGAGCATGAGGTGCCAGCCCCCCGCCCGCGCGGCGTGGACGGACTACGCGCGCCGCTGATCGGGCGCGACACGGAGATGGACCTGCTGCGCGTGATCTACGCGCGCTCGGTCTCGGAGCGCCGCCCGCACCGGATCACGGTGCTTGGGGCGCCGGGCGTCGGCAAGTCGCGCCTGGTGCGCGACTTCCTCAATCGCCTGCTGGGTGTCTCGCCGGTCGCCGGGCCGGACGCGCCGGCCGATGCGGAGGTGGCCGCGCAAGCCGCCACCTATCGCGACGCGCCCACCGTGCTGGAGGGACGCTGTCCGCCGTACGGCGAGGGCATTACCTATTGGCCGCTGGCGGAGATGCTGCGCGCGTTCTGCGACCTCTCGGCGCTCCAGACCGCGCGCGATGCTCGGGAGCGCCTGCGAAGCTGCGTCGCCGACATCCTGTCCGCGTCCGGCCGCACGGAGGACCCTGAGGTCATCACCGCGTACCTCGCCCAGACGGTCGGCGTCGAATCCGCCGAGCGGCGCCGGCGGCTGCTGCCGGAGGACAATCGCCAATTACAGGAGGGTCTGTTCCGCGCGTGGCGGGTCTTCTTCGAGGCGCTGGCTGTCAAGCGGCCCCTCGTGCTCGTGATCGATGACATCCACTGGGCCGACGACGCGCTGCTGGACCTGGTGGACTATTTGAGCACGCATGTGGCAGATGTGCCGCTGCTGTTGATCTGTCCGGCGC
Source organism: Ktedonobacterales bacterium (assembly GCA_025450405.1). Lineage (GTDB taxonomy): Bacteria > Chloroflexota > Ktedonobacteria > Ktedonobacterales > JADMIN01 > JANWHL01. Next base: position 5,021 of record JANWHL010000093.1, on the reverse strand, counting down.
GGCCGGAGCTGCTCGAGAAGCGGCCCGCCTGGGGCCGCGGCCCGCGCAACGACGTCGCCATCGGGCTGGAGGCGCTGCCCACCGCGGCGGCCGAGCGGCTGGTGCGGGCGCTGCTCCCCGGCGCGGGCATCCCGAACACGCTGCGCCACGGCATCCTGGAGAAGTCCGAGGGCAATCCGTTTTACGCCGAGGAGATCGTGCGCATGCTGGTGGACCGCGGCATCCTCGTCCGCGAGTCGCCGGAGGGCGCCAACGGCACGCATGGGACATCTGGCAACGATTGGAGCGTGGCGCCGGAGTGGCGCGACAGTCCCGAGGTACGCGACCCGGTCATCCCCGATACGGTACAGGGCGTGCTGGCGGCCCGCCTGGATCTGCTGGCGCCAGAGGAGCGCGCGATGCTGCAACACGCGTCGGTCATCGGGCGCTATTTCTGGCCGAGCGCGCTCCAGGTGTTGGCCCCGGCGGTGCCGCGCGAGCGGTTGGGCGCCCTGCTGGAAACGCTCGAACGGAAAGATCTCATCCAGGAGGCCGAGCACGAGCCGGGCGTGGCCCCGGCGGACGAGCGGACGTACTCCTTTAAACACGCGCTGACACGCGAGGTGACCTACGGCGCCATCCCCCACGTGCGCCGCGCTGGCGAGCACGCGCGGCTGGCGCGCTGGCTGGAGGGCCTGGCGACCGACCGCGGCGAGGGTTTCCTGGAGCTGCTGGCCCACCACTATCAGCAGTACTATCTCCAGGGGACGGCGGCGCGCTCGCGCAGCACGCTGCGCCGCCAGGCCGTGCGTGCCAAGGCCATCCACTACCTGAGGCTCGCCGGCGACAGCGCGGCCTGCCGGCATGCCGCCGTCAAGGCCGAGCACTGCTATTCCGACGCGATCGCCCTGCTGGAAGAAGAACCAACGCCAGAGACCATCCCCCTGCGTGTGGAGTTGCTGACGAGCCGGGGCGACGTGCGCTGGATGCAAACGCGCGGGGACGCCGCGTGGGAAGATTATCGTTCCGCGCTGCGGCTCTGGCTGGAGGCCCCCACCCTCCCCGCGCCCGCCGGGCCCACGCCAGTGGCGGAATCGGCGGCGGTCGCCATGCCCGCCGCGCGCGACGCGAGCCCGAGCGACGGGAGCCGGGCCGACGATACGTCGGCCGCACCCACCGCTGGAGCCTCCGGATCCTCATCGTTGTCGTTCGCCCCACCCACCGCCGACGAATGGACGCGCCGCGGGCTCCGTCTGTACCGGTTGCTAGTCCAGTTGCCCGCGCGCAACTCCACATGGTTTCGCGATCCGCCCTCGCGCGAGGAGACACGCGGCTACCTGGAGGACGGGCTGCGGCTGGCCGACGAGCGCGGCATGCGCGATACGCTGGAGGGCGCCGCCTTGCTGACCGCGAAGTCGTTCTTCTGGTGGACCTGGCCGGAGGGCCGCGACGAAGCCGATCTGCTCGATGCGCTGCGCACCGCGCGCGAGGCCGTACGCATCACCGAAGCGCTGGGCGCGCCGCGCCGGGCTTCCGAGGCGCTGGACGCACTGGGGAACATGCTGGCCTCCACTGGCGACCTGCGCGGCCAACTCGAAAGCCACACGCGCCGGCTCTTCTGGGCGCGCCAGATCGAGGACACCGGCGAGTTGGTGGACATCCACTCCGAAGTCAGCGCGGCCTTCCAGATGGTGGGCGAGTACGCGCTGGCCGTGGAGCACGCCCGCACCGCGCTGGACTACGCCGAGACGGAGGATGCCGATCTGCTGCGCATCCAGGCGCTCCGGCGCGAGGTGCTGGCCTATTTCGAGTGGGACCGCTGGCGCGACGCCATCACCGGGGGCGAGCGGCTGCTGGCGTTGGCCGCGCATACGTCCATGGCCGCGCATTCCGCCCTGGAGAGCACGAACAAGCACCGCGCGGTGCTGCTGACGCTAGCCACCATCTACGCGCGCACTGGCCGCGGCGACGACGCCGAGCAGGTCGTCCGCCTGGTCAGCGATGTGCCCATCGCGCATGAGGCGCAGCTGGTCGGCGTGCAGCGGGCACGCTACGCCCTGGCCCAGGGGGCGATTATCGAGGCCAAGAACCGCTTCCTCGCGGCGCTGGAGTTTCGGACCGGGCGCCCGCTGGTGGCCACGCTGCTGGCCGAGCTGGCTGAGCTAGGGGCGCGCACGGAGGACCGGGCGCTCTACGAGCGCTTCGGCGAGCAGGCCCTGGAGCTCGGCTGGCGCTCGGGCGCGCGCAAAGCGCTCGCGCAGGCCATCCGCGCGCGGGGGCTCGCGGCCACCACCGCCGGCCGCTGGGATGACGCCGTCTCGGATCTCGAGAACGCGCTCGATCGCTATCACGCCCTCGGCACGGCCTGGGAAGAGGCGCGCACGCGCGCTGATATCGCGGCCCTGGCCCGCCGCCGTGGCGCAACGGGCGACACCGCCGTGGCCCGCGGACAGCTGGAGCGCGCGCTGCGCATCTTCGAAGACCTGGGCGCGGACAGCGATCTGGCGGCGGCGCGGGCGGACCTGGCGACGTTGGTGGAAGGCGAGGTGCAGCGGGTATGACCGCCGGACGCCAGTCGCGCTTCTGTCACCTCTGCGGCCAGCCGCTGGGCCAACGCTACTTCCGCTATCCCCAGGGGCTGGTGGTCTGTGTGGCGTGCGAGCGCACGCGGCCGCGCTGCGCGAGGTGCTGTGTGCCGCTGGCGGATCTGGAACTGCCGGGAGCGGCGGTGACGGCGCCGCACTCGGTGATTCGGGCCGCCGGCAAGCCACCCCCAACGGCCGCCGCCCCGACTGACGTGGCGGGCGCCCACGCGGGATCACACGCGGGCGGACCGGCGCTCTGCCGCCGCTGCCGGCGTTCGGCGCGCACCTGCGCCTGTTGCGGCCAGACTATCCTCACCAGCTGGTACACGCTGGAGGAACTTCTCCTCCCCGAGACGGCGCGCTGCTTCTGCGAACGCTGTATCAAGCACCGCCCGCGCTGCGATGTCTGCGCGGCGCCCGTGCCGCCCGGCGCCGCCACCCTGCCCGATGGCCAGCTCCGCTGCGCCCTCTGCGCCGCTTCGATGGTCCTGGGCGACGATGCGGTGCGCGAGGTCTACCGCGCCACGCTCGCCATCGCCGGACGCGCCGCCCACATCCAGCCGCGGCGGGTCCCGGACCTGGCCATCGTGGGGCGCCGCCAGATGGGAGTGGTGCGCCGCCGGGTGGGCACAGAGCTTCCGGCTGGCACTGATACCCACCATGTTCTGGGCATCTTCGCCATGGAAGGCGGGGTCGCCACCATCTACGTCGAGCTCGGGCTGCCCCGACCGGTCTTGCTGGGCACGCTCGCGCACGAGTTGGCTCACGCCTGGCAGGTGGAGGCCGGCGCCATTACGCCAGATCCGCTGCCGCGCGAGGGATTCGCGGAATGGGTGGCCCATCGGGTGCTCGTGGCCAGCGGCCACCGTCGGCTGGCCGACCGTGCGGCGGCGCGCGGCGATGTGTATGGCCAGGGGCTGCGCCACTTCCTGGAGATCGAGCGGGCCGCGGGCCGGCGGGCCGTGCTCGACGCCGCCCGTGCCGACCCCGATCGGCGCGCTACGGCGCACGGGTGAGACCCGCGGCCAATCCAGCTTGCGGTGGCGCAGAGATTGCAGCTTAGGGCCGGCACGGTCCGGGCGGCACCCTCGCGGAGAGACGTCCCTCCCGGGCCAGCGGCGCGGCGATGCAGGCCGCCGCCGCGTGTCACGGACCGCGTGTCATGATCCGCCGCGGGTATGAAGGAGGGTCGCGTGTCAACCGACGAGCGCCAGCAGCGAGATGACCTGGATCAACTGGTGGAGGATTACACCCAGCGCGGGGTCAGCCGCCGCGACTTCCTGCGCCGCGCGGTGGCCATCGGGCTGACTGCCAGCGCGGCCAGCACGCTCCTGGCCGCCTGCGGCGGAGGCGGCGGGACGACCAGCACGCCGAAGTCGGTGGACCTGCTGACCACCTGGGGCGGCGAGGAGCTGGCTTCCTTCAACGCCGCCGTCGCGCCGTTCACGAGCAGCACGGGCATCAAGGTCAACGTGGAATCCACGCGCGACGTGAACGCCACGCTGACGACCCGTATCCAGGGCAATAATCCGCCCGACATCGCCGTCCTGCCGAACCCGGGCAAGATGCAGCAGCTCGCCAAGCAGGGCCACTTGATCGCGCTGAACGATCTGGTGGACATGAACAAGATCAGGGGCGACTACGCCAAGGCGTGGATCGATCTGGGCTCGTACAACGGTAAGCTCTACGCCATCTTCTATAAGGCGGCCAACAAGGGCACGATCTGGTACAACCCGACGACCTTCCAGACCGCCGGCTATCAGATCCCCAAGACCTTCGACGATCTGCTCACGCTCTCCACGCAGATCGCCAGCGGCGGGAAGTACCCGTGGTCGATGGGGGTCTCGAGCGGCGCCGCCAGCGGCTGGCCCGGGGCTGACTGGATCGACCAGATCTATCTCAACCAGTCCGGCCCAGACATGTACGACAAGTGGGTGGCCCACCAGATCCCGTGGACCGACAGCAGTGTCAAGCAGGCGTTCCAAACGTTCGGCCAGATCGTGAACGGCACGCACTACATCAACGGCGCGCCGCAGAGCATTCTGGCGACCGGCTTCCAGGAGTCGGCCTACCCGCCGTTCAAGAGCCCGCCCTCAGCGGCCATGTTCTACCTTGGGGACTTCGCCGCCGGCTTCATCACCGGGCAGTTCCCCAGCCTCAAGCCAGGGACCGGATTCAACTTCTTCCCGTTCCCCACGATCAACTCGCAGTTCGCGGGGGCCGTCACTGGTGGCGCGGACCTGGTGACCGCGCTGAAGAACAACGGCGCGGTGAAGCAGTTGGTGGCGTACCTGGCCACCGCGGCCCCCCAGGAAGTCTGGATCAAGCGCGGTGGGTTCACCTCGGTCAACAAGTCGGTGGACCTCAGCACCTATCCCGACCCGGTCGCCAAGGCGTCGGCGCAACAGTTGGCGGGCGCCTCCATCTTCCGCTTCGGCGCCGACGACCTGATGCCGT
>JANWHL010000092.1 GCA_025450405.1 Ktedonobacterales bacterium | reverse complement strand
TCGAAATGGACGACCTCGCCCGCGCGCCCAGCTACCTGGTCCGCCAGCGTGTCCCGCGCATGCCGGCGGACGACCCTCCGGGCACCGAGCCGCTGGTCCGGCCGCTCCCGGCGCGCCGCATGCGCGAATAGGGCGCTTCGCGCCCCATTTGACGTTGCCCGGCCGCCTGATTAGCTAGATCGGCGGCCGGGCCCGAGCGTGCATGTTCGTACACCCGGGGGAACACGTCAGTGGCCGGTAAGCTGTCGTGGTACACTGCGGGCAAGGCATAGTTGCGAAGCGCGACCCGGATATACACGGTACCTTGCCGGGCGCAGTGGGAGAACGGCATGATTGACCTACTCCGACGTGAGCTGGCGGACTTGAATATCTCTCACCTGAACAGCAAGAGGAACTCGCCCTCTTCATCGCGGCGCTGCGACTCGAGCGTGAGAGCGTTACATCCGAGCCCCCCAGCGATCCCAAGCCGGCTGACGCGTGGCGAGACCCGGCGGGAGCCTGGAGCGATCTGCCGGAGGACGATGAGGCGGAGACGTTCTACCGCATGCGCCACGAGACCGCGCCCAGTACGCCCGTTGACCTATGAGGCGGTATCTGCTCGACAGCGCCCGTCCTATCTGGCTACATGCGGGGCATACCCACGGCAATCGCCCTGGCGCAACCGTGGATTCACGCGGGCGAGGCGACCACGAGCATAGTCTGCGTCGGCGAAGTCGCCGAATACTTGAAGAGCTTCTCGGATTACTCCCGACATTGGCGGGCAATGCGCTCTCTGCTCATCAGCGTTCACCCCTACCCACTCACCTACGCAATTGTCCACCGCTACGCGATCTGCGCCGCGCACTGCGACCCCCGCACGGACCGGCGCTCATAGGCGACATCGATATACTCATTGCCGCCACGGCGTTGGAGCACGTCCTGGCGATCGTGACGACCGACAGGGATTACGTGCGCGTGCCCGGTCTCACGGTGAGGTTGCTTCCGCCCGGTGCGCTCAGATCGGTCCCGCCCGCACCTTAGAGCGGATCGCAATACACGCGTACCCATAACCTCTTGCGTGGCATGCTATACTCGACTGGTCGGCGGCCTCCCGGCCGGGGCGCCGCGCACCCCGACCGCGCGTCGGACCACACAGGAGGCAGCCACTTGAGCAGCCAGTACCCGTATGGAAACGACCCCCAGAACCCAGGCTGGTCGAGCCAGCCCCAGGGTGATTCCCCGCCCGGATATGGGCAGGCCCCCGCCTACGCTCAGGATCCGGGTTATGGCCAGCCACCGGGCTCTCCCCCCGCTCCGGGATACGGCCAACCGCCCGGCTATGGCCAGCCTCCCGCCTATCCGCCACCACCCGACTACCCACCCCCGCCGCCCCCCGGCTACGGGCCGGCTCCTGGCTATCCGGCTCCTGGCTACGGGCCGCCCACCGGTTATCCGGCCTACGCCCCACCACCGGGCGCGCCCTATTCCCAGCCGCTCCACCCGCCGGCCTACATGGTGCCCGGTATGCCAGGCATGCCCTACGCGCAGCCGGACCAGGGCGGCGGTATGGCCATCGCCGGCCTCATCCTCGGCATCATCGCGATTCCCGCGGCAATTGTCGCCATCTGCGGCCTGATCTTCGGCATCCTCGGCATCGTCTTCAGCGCCATGGGGCGCAAGTCAGTCTCGAAGGGCACTATGGCCACGGTCGGCCTCGTGCTCTCCATCATCGGCGTGGTCCTGGCTCTGTTGAGCGGGGCCTACGACTTCTACAACGCCATGCGGCTCAGCGGCCAGTAGCGGCCGCCCGCCGACAATCGCCTATCGAATGGTCCCGCGGCGCGTCGGGGTGTTTGCCTCGGCCGCCGCGGGTCAGTATAATGGTGGGGCTGTCGCTCGTAGGGCCGTACCCGGTGAGGCCGTACTCGGCGGGGCTATTGCGTCCACCGCCAACCCACGCCGCGCGGCGTGTGCACGGCGTGAGCACGGACCGCCCGCGCCCGGCGAAAGGATGTCGTGGCTCGCATGATCACCAGCCAGCGCGGCCAACGGCCCCCCGCCGTCCCTGGCGCGGGGGCTCCTGTCGCTGGCCACGTCGCGCTGCCCGCGCCGCGCACGTCCGCCCGGCGCGGCTCGTTCGCCGGTCTGCTTACCTTGGCGCGCTGGCGCCTGCGCGAGGGCTGGCGGTCGCTGCTGGCGCTGGGTCTGGGCGTGCTGGCGGCCGTGGTGATCTTCGCCGCCGTGCCCCTGGTCAGCGGCCAGACCGCCGCGCTTGGCCTCCAGGGCGTGCTCGCCGACGCCGACCTTGGGCGCGATATCCAGCTCAGCGCGCCGGTCTCGCCCTTCTCGACGGCCAGCCTCTCGAGCGTGGACTCAGGCGTGCGCCAGCTCGCCTCCGGCACCATCGCCCCCTACACGCCCACGCAATCGGCCTCTCTTATCAGCGACCCGCTCCTGCTGGCTCAGGCGGGATCACACAGGTTTGATCTCAGCGCCGGCGGCGCTACCGCGGCCCAACTCCTTTCGTATGACTACGCCCAGACAGCGGCCCATATGCGCCTCACGGCTGGCCGAGTGCCCACCCACGCGGGCGAAGCGCTCGTGACCACCGAAATGGCGGGCGACTTTGGTCTCCAGCCCGGTTCCACCCTCACCCTGACACCCTACGGCGGGCACACCCACCAGCTCACGCTCCGCGTCGTCGGCGTCTGGACACCACGGAACCCCGACGAGCGCTTTTGGATGGGACGTGGCTTCCTTGCCGCGCCCGGCGCCTCTGGTGCGCCCACCTATCCCGTGCTCGCCGCCCGCTCCACCCTCCTTGCCGCTGGCGCGTCCCTCGGCGTGGGTGGGAGTGACAACTGGACCTTCTACCTCGCGCCTGACCGCGTGACCGTGGCCAACAGCTCCGACGCGGCCCAGCGTGTTGCCACCTTTCGCGCGCGGGCCCAGGATAGCCAGACCGCCCTCGGTGGCGCGCAGGGCGTCGAAGTCACCACCACCCTCGATGACCTCCTCGGCGGCTTCGCCAGCCAGCGCGACGCCATCCTGCTGCCGCTTTACGTAGTCGCCGCCCAGGTGCTCGGGCTCATCCTCTTCTACGTCGTCTCCATGGCTGGCATGCTCGCCGACCGCCAGGGCGCCGCCCTCGCCGTGATGAAGAGCCGCGGCACGGCCCGCGGCCAGATCCTCGCCACGTACGCGCTGCAGGGTCTCGTGGTCTCACTCGTGGCGGTCGCACTGGGGCCCTGGTTGGCCGTCGCCTTAGCCCATTGGCTAGTCGGCATCCTCATGGGGACGGGCGCTACGAGCGCGTGGGCGCCGCCGCCCCTGGAGGCGCTGCTGGCCGCCGCCGCCGCGGGCGTGCTTGGCCTTGGTGTCATGGTGCTGGCCACGCTCGCCGCTGCCCGGCGCGACATCCTCGCCTTCCGGCGCGAGTCCGCCAGGCCCAGCCGTCCGCCTCTCTGGCAGCGGCTCTATCTTGATGTCCTGCTGGCGCTCATGTGTGCCGCCGGCTATTACGAGCTAGGTCAGGGTGGTGGCGTCACGGCGACCGGCGCGCCCGACGTCCTTCTGCTGCTCGCACCCGGCCTGCTGTTGCTGGCGGGTGCCCTGCTGGTGGCGCGCGCGTTTCCCTGGGCCGCCCGTTTCGCCAGTACGCTGGCCGCCCGCGGCCGTGGTGCGCCCGCCCTGCTCGCCCTCACACAGATCGCCCGGACGCCCAGCCGCTATATTCGGCTCGCCCTGCTGGTCACCCTGGCGGTTGGCCTGGGACTCTTCACGCTGACTTTCTCGTCCTCCATCGACCAGCGGCTCGCCGACCGCGCCGCCTACACCGCCGGCTCCGACCTGCGTGTCACGCTCTCGTCCGGGGCCGACCCCCGCGCGCCGGGTCGCCTGGCGGCGCTACCGGGGATTGTCCACTCCACGCAGGTCTCGCGCGACACCGTCGCGCTCCCCGTGGGCGAGGGGACGCATCCGGTCCAGTTGCTCGCGGTGGATCCCGCGACCTTCGCGCGGGTCGCCGCCTGGCGCGACGACTATGCCTCCACTCCCCTGCCCAGCTTGCTGACCACGATGTCCACCCACTCCGATGCCTCCGGCGCCACGTTGTGGGCATTGGTGGACACGACCTTCCTTGAACGTACGCACGCCCGCCTGGGCGACACGGTCCAGGTCACGCCCACCGACAATCCCGGTGTCACCTTGCGCGTGGTCGTCGGTGCCGAGGTGAGCGCATTCCCGACGCTCGAGCCCGGCTCGGACACCGGCTTCCTGGTCATTGCGCTCGCGCCCTATCAGGCGGCGCTGGGAGCCAACAATCCGGGCGCCCCGCTCGTCGCCAATGAGGTCTGGATGACCAGCGCGGACGCAACCGCCTCGCTGGGCATCGCCCACCGGGCCCGTAGCGACGCCACCCTGGACGTCGCCTCGATCTACGACGCGCGCGCGCTCCTCCGGTCCGGACAGCACAATCCGCTCACCGTCGGCCTGCGGGGCATGCTGCTGCTGGGCGTGGCGGTCTCGCTGGGCCTCGCCCTCATCGGCACCGTGGTGGCCTCAGCCTTCGGCGCGCGCCAGCGCACCGTCCAGTTCGCCACTTTGCGGGCGTTGGGCGCCTCGGCGCGCCAAGTGAGCCAGCTATTGCTGACGGAACAGGGCGTCGTCTACGTGATTGGCCTGCTGGCGGGCACCGCGCTCGGTGCGCTCGCTAGCATCGCCACCGAACCCCTCCTGGCCTATGCCGATTTTGCCAGCGGGACGCAAGGCGGGCCGCCCTACGTACTGTCGGCGGCCCCCGGGCCGCTGGTCATCTTCTATCTCGCGGTGCTCGTCGCGGCGGCGACTTCGTTGCTGGTAAGCGCCGGCTATTTGCGCCGGCTGCGCCCGGCGAACGCGTTGCGGCACAACGAAGATTAACGGCAACGACCCGTGAGCGGCGCACGCCGCGGCGGGACACCTGCCAGAGGGGTCCATCATGATGCGCGCGAGCACCGGAGACAACGGGAGCTTGGGCTCGACTGGTCTCGATGGGAACGCCGGCCCTGGCGGCCAGGGGACTCAGGCCGCGCCATCCCGGCAGCTTATCGTCTGTGAGGGAATGGTCAAGATCTACAAGACGAGCGAGGTGGATGTCGAGGTCGTCGCGCTCCAGGGCCTCGATCTGCACGTCGCGCCGGGTGAGTTGATGGCCCTGGTTGGAGCCTCCGGCTCTGGCAAGAGCACCCTGCTTAATATCCTCGGTGGCCTCGACCGCCCCACCGCTGGCCGCTGCGAGGTGGCCGGCTGGGACCTCGCGCGCATGGACGAACGGGACCTCACACAATATCGCCGGACGGTGATTGGCCATGTTTGGCAGCAGCCCGGCCGCAACCTCCTGCCCGACCTCTCCGTGCGCGAGAACATCGAGTTTCCGCTGGTGGTGGCCGGTGAAAGCAGCCGGCGTCGTGCCGCTCGCTCCGGGGAGCTGCTAGAGATGGTGGGCATGGTCGACCAGGCCAGAGCGCGCCCAACACAGCTCTCGGGTGGCGAGCAGCAGCGCGCGGCCATCGCCGTGGCCCTGGCCAATAATCCCGCCATCCTCCTGGCCGATGAGCCCACCGGCGAGCTGGATAGCCGCACGGCCGCCGCCGTCTTCAACGCGCTCCGGCTCCTCAACCGCCAGCTTGGCATCACCATCATCGTCGTCACCCACGACCAGAGCATCGCCAGCGCCGTTGACCGGACGATCGCCATCCGCGACGGACGCACCAGCACCGAGACGGTGCGCTGGGCCAACATGGCGGGCGGCGACGCTGGATCGTACGCGCCGGGCGCTCCCGTCGCGACCGAGTCCGTGCTCATTGACCGCACCGGCCATCTCCAGCTCCCGGCGGCGGTCCTGCATACCATCCAGTTCAATGGGCGCGCTGAGGTCCGTGTGGTGAATGGACATGTGGAGCTCTGGCCAGCGGCGCGCCCTGACACGCGCTCGGCGGGCGCCAACCCCTACACACAGAGTGCGCCACCACCAGGCCCGATGGGTGGATCGGCGCAGAATTCGGGTCCAGGACCAATGGCCGGCCCGTACGCGCCCGCGCCGCTCTCCGCGCCCATACCTGGCCCCATCTCAGGTGGACGCGCGAGTGGACCCGCCAGCGGAGGCGCGCCCGACCCGGGGAGCGGCGCCGCGCCCCCACATCCCGCACTCCCGAATCCCGCGCGCGCGAATCCATGGCAATGAATACCGGTTTGTCCAGGTTCATCTTGGTCGCCCACGCAAAGGGGACGGTGGATGACCGGCCAGTATGATCTATGCGCCGGACCTGGCAGCGTACTCCGCGCGAGTGGGCTTGGGCATCAATTCGACAGACGACAGAGCACCGGGCGCAACGAACAGGTGAGGTGGCCATGAAGAACGTACGACTCGTGAACGCCCTTGGCCAGGATGGATCTGGTGGATCGGGCTCCGCGGGCGCGCCCCTGCTGGCGGTGCGCGACCTGACCAAGGTCTACCCGGTCGGGCGCGGCCGCGTCACCGCCCTGAGCCACGTCACCCTCACCC
>JANWHL010000091.1 GCA_025450405.1 Ktedonobacterales bacterium | reverse complement strand
CGCCCCCATGATCACCCGCGCGCCGCGGCGCGCGCCAGAGCAGGCCCGCGCCCAGCCAGGCCACCAGCAGCGCGGCCACGGTCAGGGCCACACCGGGCCACGGTCAGGGCCACACCGGGCCCCGTCCGCCACGCGCCGTAGCCCGTAAACGGCGGATCGGCGACCACCGAGCCGACGCCGCGCAGGGCGACCAGACCCAGCGCCGACACGACCACCAGCCAGACCGCCGAAAAGACCCTCACCACGCGCGAAGCCGACCAGCCCCAGACCCCCGCCAGCAGCGGCAGCGCACCGGCGGCGACCACGGCGTAGAACAGCGCGAGTGGAATCTGGTAGTAGAAGTTTTCGGTCGCCGGACCAGGATGGACAAGGAGGCCCGTGAGTGCGGTCCCCACGGCGTCGCCGGAGTCCATCGCGGCGCAGCCGGCGCGGACGAAGTGGACGAGGGTGAGATGCGAGCCAGTGCAGGTGTTCGCCTCGGCCCACGGTAGGAGGATGAAGCCGCAGGCCCACAGGAGGACCGCCAGGGTCAGCAGACCCGCGCCCGCGACCTGAAGCCGCGAGCCGGGCAACGTTGCGGCCCGCGCGACCCGCGCCGTGTCGCCCGCACGGCCCGCCACGACGAGGAGGCCGGCGCCGATCCACGCGCCGCCCAGGGCCAACGCCCCCAGCCAGAGCCCCGGCGCGGTACCCCATCTCAGCACCAGCGATCCGTCCAGGAGGACGGTGCTACGCATGCGGACGAGGAGCCCGACGAAGTCAAGCGCCACCACCAGGGTGGCCAGCAACACCCATCCGTCGTAGGCGACCGCGGCGAGCGCCGCCACCCGCGGCCGCGACCGCTGCCAGAGGAATGGGCAGAGCAGCAAACCCAACGCCGCGAAGCCAATCAGGCCGGATGCCGCCGCGGGAAGCCAGGGTTCGGGCAGGCGGGGCCCCAGGGCGAAGAGGGACCAGCCGAAGGGGAGGGAAATGGGCGCGATGGGCCCAGGCTCCACGGGCGCTAGCGGTCCCTGCGACATCGGCGGCAGGCGCTCCGTGATCGTCCACCCTGGCAGCCACGACACCACGAAGAAGAGTCCCGCGCCACCCGTCGCGAGCGCCGCTGCCAGGGTCCGCCCACCGCGCACCGTCGTGCCCAGCACGCCCGGCCTCGGATCCGCCTCCGTGGTCGCTACCGCGGCCGCCGCCTCCAATGCCCGGGAATCCCCGCCCATCGCCCGCTTCCTTTCACGGTGTGCGGTGCCGCTTCCTCTCACCGCGCGTCCAGCTCGGCTCCCTCCCAGTGTACACCGCCCGCCCAGTCACCGCCACTCCTGCCGGCCACCACGCGGCTCCCCGCCCCGCGTCGGTCGTAGGGGCGACGGATGTTTCCCAGACATTCTACGGTTGTACGTCCGGATGGCTGAGAGAGGTCCGTCTCCCCCCATCCCCCAATCGCCCGCTTGTCCACCGCTTATCCACCAGGCCGTGCCAAAGTCGTGGATAACCGCCTTCACCCGTCCCATGGGGAGCGGTATACTCGTGATGTGGGGCGGGGTGGGGTGAAGTGGGGCAGAGTGGGGAACCTGAGATGTTCGTTGGCGAGTACCTCCATACCGTGGACAACAAGGGACGCCTCGCCGTCCCCGCTCGCTTCCGCGCGCGCATCGAAGGCGGCGCCGTCCTCACCCGCGGCGTCGAATCGTGTCTCTACGTCTTCCCCCTCGACACGTGGGAGCGCAAAGGCCGCGAGCTCGCCGAGGCCGCCCTCGACCCCCGCCAGCGCCGGCTCATCGAGCGCCGCTTCTTCGGCATGGGGTTCGAAGTCGAGCTCGACGCCCAGGGCCGCATTGTCGTCCCGGCCCGCTTCCGCCAGTACGCCGGCCTCGAAGGCGAGACCGTTGTCCTCGGCGTCCGCGACCGCATCGAGATCTGGAGCCCCGCTCGCTGGGACGAGTACATCGCCGCCATCCGCGACGAAGACCTCGCCGACCTGCCGTTGCCGTTCTAAGGAGAACCACCACGCCGGCCCAGATCCAGACCCGCCACATCCCCGTCCTACCCGATGCCGTTGTCTCCGCCCTCGCCGTCCGGCCGGGCGGGCACTACATCGACGGCACCCTCGGCGGCGGCGGCCACACCGCGCTGATCCTCGAGCGCGGCGCCCCCGATGCGCGCGTGCTCGGCATTGACGCCGACGCCGCGGCGCTGGCACGCGTGGCCGATCGGCTGCGTCCCGCCGTCGCGGCGGGCCGTCTCATTCCCCGCCAGAACAACTTCACCGATCTCGCCGCGCTCGCGGCCGCGGCGGACCTGCTTCCGGTGGACGGTGTGCTCCTGGACCTCGGCCTCTCCTCCGATCAGCTCGCGGACGCCGACCGCGGCTTCGCCTTCGCCAGCGACGGCCCCCTCGACATGCGCTTCGACCCTGCCCACGGCCAGTCCGCCGCCGACCTGGTCAACACCATGGACGAGCCGGACCTGGCCGACGTGATCTGGCGCTACGGCGAGGAGCGGCGCTCGCGTGCCATCGCGCGGCGCATCGTAGCGGCGCGCCAGCGCGCGCCCATCACTAGCACCAGCGCGCTTGCCCGGATCGTCGCGGAGGGCGTCCCCGGCCACCCCGGCGGCATCCACCCCGCTACACGCACCTTCCAGGCCCTGCGCATCGCCGTCAACGACGAGCTCGCCAGCCTGGAGACCGCCCTCCCGCGCGCGGTGGACATTCTGGCCCCCGGCGGCCGCCTCGTCGTCATCAGCTTCCACTCTCTGGAGGACCGCATCGTCAAGACCTTCATCCGCGGTGAGGTTCGCGGCTGCGTCTGCCCGCCCGAGCTTCCCGCCTGCGTTTGCGGTCGGAGCCCGCGCCTGCGCGACCTCACCCGTCATCCCATCACCGCCGGCCCCGACGAAGTGGCCAGCAATCCCCGCGCGCGCAGCGCCAAGCTGCGCGCCGCCGAGCGCCTCTAGCGCCCCGCGCGCCCGAGTCCTTCTTAACGTACCTTGTAGATGATCGTTCCCGCCAGTCCGCCTCTCGCCCCCCTCTCCCCATCGTCGGGGCGTACGGTTGTACGCCCGGAGGGGCTGGGGGTGAGGCTCCTCCGGCACGACCCACCGCGGTCGCGCCAACGCACCTGAACAACCACATATCGCCACCACCACCCACCCCCTCCCCAACGTGGGGAGGGGCCGGCCGTGAGGATTCCCGCGCTCCGCGTCCGTGCCGCCGCGCGATTAGAGCCGTGGGGCGCCAGCTCTCGCGAGTAGCCGCGTCCTTGAGGGCGCCTCCTCGCCTCACCACTACCGTTGCCACCGAGTCGATCGCTCGCGAGCGCCTCCTCTGTCTCTCTTCTCCTCTGTGTCCTCTGTCGTCGTTTCATCCTCGGCGTCCTTCGGCGTCCCTCGGCGTCCTCCGCGCTTTTGGCGGTTCAATTCTTCCGCTTCCCCTCTGTTTCCTCATTGTGAATCTCTGCGATCCGGCATCGGCATTGCTTTGTCCCCCGCCGACGACCACCCGCACAGGTCGCCACCAGGAGACCAACATGCCCGTCGCTGAGCGCCTTTTCCCACATATCGCCAGCCTGGCGCGGTGCTTCGCTCCCGACCGGTCGCACCCGCGCCCAGATCCGCGCCACCGGGTTCGCGGCGACGTCCACCCCGCCGCCCGCCTCGAGGCCGCAATCACACACCTCCGGCGCCAATTTGGCCCCGCCTTCGCGCGGCGCGGCCCACTCACGCCAATCCTCGGCAGCCTCGCCCTTATTGCCCTGCTCGCCCTCGTCTATCTCGGCCAGGTGAGCGCCGTCACGTCCGCCAACCAGCGCCTCCAGGCCCTGCAAGCCGAACAGGCGACCCTCCAGCGCCAGGACCAGCAGGTCCACGAACAGCTTGGCGTCGTTCGGAGCCCGACGTATATCGACCATCGGGCGCGAGCCATGGGCCTCGTCCCGGCACCCGCCGGTGCGGCCGTGGTCGTGACCGTTCCGGGCCTCGGCGGTGTCGTACGCGCCACCGGCGCCGGAGGCGAGCCATGACCGCTCCCTCCCATCCGTCCACCCGCACCGCACCTCCACCCATCGCCCCGCGCCCCACACACGGGCCGCTGCCGCCCGCCGCCCTGCGCGCGCGAACCCGGCGCCGCCAGGCCATCCTCTTCGCGCTGGCGTGTCTGGCCCTCCTGGCCGTCACCGCGCGCCTGATGTACTGGCAGATCGGCTTGCGGCAAGCGCTCTCCGGCCGTGCCGCCGCCGAGGCGCTGACCCAGATCCTCGTCCCCGCCGGCCGCGGAACCATCCGCGACGCCAACGGCGTGATCCTCGCCCTCAGCGTCACCGAGGACAGCGTGATTGCCGACCCCGACGTGATCCGTCTGGCCGGCGCGCGAGATCGTATGTCCGCGGCCCTCGCCCCGCTGGTGGGCCTCACCGCCGACCAGGTCCGCGCCCAGATCGACATCCCCGGCGCCTACGCCCAGCTCCGCGACGCCGCCGGCCAGCCCTTGCTGCTCGACCCAGCGCACAGCCGGGACTTCGCGACCGCCGCCGATGCCGCCGCCAAGGAGCACAATCCGTTCGTCGGGGTCGCGCTCTATCCCGTCGTCCACCGTGTCTATCCCAGTGGATCGCTGGGGAGCCAGGTGCTCGGCTTCGTCCGGCAGAGCGACGGCAGCGGCCAGTACGGCGTCGAGTCGGCCTATGACACCCTGCTCGGCGGCCAGCCCGGCGTTCTCACCACCGCCGTGGATGCCCAGGGCGACCCGCTCGCGACCGGCCCACAGCGCTGGACCCCGCCGGTCCCGGGCGCCGATGTCACCCTCACCCTCGATGCCACGGTCCAGGACATGGCCGAGCGCGGCCTCGCCGACGCCATCGCCCGCACCGGCGCGGACGGCGGCTCCGTCGTCATCCTCGACCCCCGCACCGGCGCGATCCTGGCGCTGGCGAACCAGCCCGCCTTCGACCCAAATAGCTACGCCACGGCCTCTCTCTCGCGGTTCGGCGATCCCGCCGTTGGCGCCGTCTTCGATCCCGGCTCGGTCATGAAGGCCATGACCATGGCGGCGGGCATCGACACGGGGGCCATCACCCCCGACACCACTTTCGACGACCGCGGCGTTGTCACCGTGGACGGCGTCCCGCTCCACAACTGGGGCGCTTACGCCTACGGCACCGAGACCATGACCCAGGTGCTCCAGCACTCCGCCAACGTCGGCGCCGTCTTCGTCGCCCAGCGGCTGGGCGTGGAGCGCTTCCAGGCCTATATGGCGGCCTTTGGGTATGGCGCCCGCACAGGCGTTGACCTCCCCGCCGAGACCACAGGCCTCTTCCCGCGCCCCGCCGATCCCGGCGAGGCTGAGCTCGCCGCGGCCGAACAATCCTTCGGCGAGAGCATCGGCGTCACGCCCCTCCAGCTCGCCGCGGCCTACGGTGCGCTCGCCAACGGCGGCGTGCTCATGCGGCCCTACATCGTCCAGGGCGTCACCCCGGACGGCGGCCGCGGCGCGGCGACCCGCATCCAACCCCACGTCGAGCGCCAGGTCGTTAGCGCGGCCACCGCCTGGACCGTCACCCGCATGCTGGTGGACTCAGCCCTGACGAGCGAGGCCCAGATGGATCTCATCCAGGGCTACAGCATCGCCGCCAAGACCGGCACCTCGACGCCCGATCCCCACGATCCCAGCGTCACCTATGCCACCGTCGCCGGCTACGCCCCGGCCACCAACCCGCGTTTCGTCATCGTCGTCAAGCTGGACCACCCGCGCACGTCGATCTTTGGCGGTGCGGCCGCTGGACCCCTCTGGCGCGCGCTCGCCCAGCAGCTCTTCGTCTACTACCGCATCCCGCCCGACATTCCGGCGGGCACTACCTGAGCCCCCAAGCGGGCCAGGAAGGGGGAAGCCAATGAGTACTCGCAAGTCCTCCACGATGGCCCTCCGAACGTCCAAAGCCGCCGAGGCACCCGCGGCGCCCACGCGTACGCGTTCTGGCGTGGGCAAGGCCAGCCACGGAGAGCCCGCCGCCCGCCAGCTCACTATCCCGCTCCCACCTGGCCCCGCCGCGCCCTCTACCATCTCCCCTGGCCCCGCCGCGCCAATGCGCGCGGCCACATCGCCAGTCGTGGCCGCGGCCCCCAGGACCGATCCGCGCCACAGCATGGGCGCACCGCCGGCGCCCATGCCCGCCGCCAGCGCCAGCCCAACCCCTCGCGAGCCGGCAATCGGCAACATCGCGCGCCACCTCGGCGAGCTGCGCGCCGCCCTCGCCGACGGCTGGGAGATCGTCCAGCCGATCTTCGCCCGACCCCTCTGGTCCGCGCCCGACGACAGCGCCACCGCCTTCAACTTCGTTCTGCGCCGCTCCCAGGGCACCCGCCTCATCACCGTCCCCGGGGGCCGCACCGTCGAGCGCTTCATCCGCGACCGCAACCTCACCGTCGACCACGCCCGCTAGGGTGGCGTCATCGCACCGGACCTGACGCGACGCCCGCCCGCCGCCATCCGTCTTCCCTCCGCGTCCTCTCCGCGTCCTCCGCGTCCTCTCCGCGTCCTCGGCGGTTAGTTCTTCTCGCCTCCCTCCTCTGTGTGGCCCCAGTGGGGGACCCCAGCCCCCAGTGGGGGACCCCGCCTCTGTGTCCTCAGTGTCAGTCTCTCTGGCTTCGTGAGTCTCCCTGGCTCCCACAGAGCTCGCGATGGCTTGCAGCGTATTGAGATCGGGATCGAGCTGCTTGGTCACGCCGTCCAGCAGTCCGAGAGCGCGCCCGACGAGAATCAGATCCGTGGGAATATGGTCAACGCTCTGGCCGAGCTGGCGACCGACCGTCGTGGCGCCCGCGGTGCTCGCGTCGTCCTGTTGCCCGCCCAACAGCACACCAACGACCCCCAGCAGGGTCGTGACATCCAGTTCGTCGTCCAGACGCACCCCCGCCTGGGTCAGTGCGCGATTCAGCCGGGCGAAGTCGCCCGCGAGGAGCGCCGCCACCATCTCCGCCAGCGCCGCGACCAGCTCCGGCTTGAGGGGGACCGTGAGCCCGTGGTCCAGCAAGACCAGTCGCGGCCCAGCCCCAGGAACGGCTTGCACCAACAGATTGCCGGGATGCGGATCGGCGTGCAGCCATCCACGGCGAAAGATCTGATCGG
>JANWHL010000090.1 GCA_025450405.1 Ktedonobacterales bacterium | reverse complement strand
TGGTGGAGCGAACAATACTGTCGTAGTCCCGACCCAGGGCCGCGCAGTGCTGGCGCAACACGTCGCACTTGTGGCGCACGGTGTCGGGGTCGTCGCCGATGTTGCAGCCGTCGCCGTATTGCGCGACGAGCCTCAGCGTCACCCGCTCGCCGCCGCCGGCGATCCAGAACCGTGGATGCGGCTGGTGCGCGCCTTTGGGCTCGTTGATTGGCTTGTCAATGCTGTAGTAGGTGCCGTGGAACTCAGGCTCGTCCTCGGTGAACATCTGGTGGACGATGGCGCACGCCTCGCGGAAGCGCGCCATGCGCTCGCGCCGCTCAGGGAACCCGTAGCCGTAGGCGCGCCACTCGTGCTCGTACCAGCCGGCGCCCAGGCCCAGAATGAGCCGGCCATGGCTCATCACATCCACGGTGGAGGCCATCTTGGCCAGGAGCGCGGGGTTTCGGTAGCCGTTGCACGTGGCCATCTGGCCGACCTTGACGCGCTTGGTGTCGCGTGCGAGCCCCGCGGTGATGGTCCACGCCTCGAAGGTCGTGTTGCGTGTCGGCGTGGGGACAGTGTGGAAATGGTCGTAGACCCAGATGGAGTCGTAGCCCAGGCGCTCCGCATCTTGCGCGACGCGGGTCATTGCCTCGTATTGCTCGACGGGGTCGGCGATCGCCGTGAGGTCCTGGCGCCAGCCCTGGGGCACGAACACGCCGAAAGAGATCGATGTACCAGTGTCCGCCACGGGAATGTGCCCTCCTCGCCTCGCTGGCGGCCCGACATTTCGGCCCGCGTCACGTGCTTTAGCCGCACAGACGGGGCCGCGGCGCTCAGGCGACAGTACCCGGCTCGACGCTTGGCCCTCCGAGGCTCACATCATCGTGTTGGCCGGCCGCGGCGCGCAAGTCGGCCAGCCGCTCCTTTTCTTCCTGCTCGTGCTCGATGCGCTGGATCCAGCCAAAGAAGGCGAGGCTCATGAAGATCAGGTCGATGAAGGTCTCGGGGGCGAGGTAGATGCCCGCGGCGACCTGCTGGTCGATCATGGCGGAGAAGCCGAGGCGCTGGGCGGCGGCGATGTAGGTGGGATAGAACGGGGCGCCGCTGAAGAGGAGGAAGACCGCGAAGATATCCAGCGGCAGGCTCTCGAGCAGCAGGTAGACGATCTGGCCCCAGTTGGCCAGGCGCAGGCGGCGCTCATGCGGGCTCAGCAGCGGCCACCAATTGAGCGCGCCGGTGAGCAGGATCGTCAGGCTCTCCAGGTCGTGAAGTAGCTCATTGTGGAGGCCGGCCTCGTAGATCGGCGTGACGTGCCAGATGATGAAGACGCCGTTGAAGAGGAAGCCGATGACCAACGGCGCGAGCAGCGCGGCGTCGGGGCCCAGCCGCGCGAACGGGCGCACGGCGGCACGGACCAGCCACTCGGGCAGGCCGAGCAGCAGCAGCGGACCGACGGCGGTGCTGAGCAGCATCAGTTGGAGCATATGGGCGGCGAACGATGTGGTGCGCCCGAGCGTGTCCAGCGGCGTGATCAGGGTGATCGCGAGCAGGATGATGCCGCTGGCGTAGCAGGCGATCTGGCGGCCTGTGGCCGGCGTGCCCCGCCCGTGGCGCGCACGCAACGGCCCCACGGCGGCGTAGTAGCCGGCGCCAAGCGCGAGGATGGCGAGGACGACCAGCGGATCCGCGTTCCACGAGAGATCGAGCTGCGACGGCACGGTGTGTTCCTCTCCAGGCGACAGAACACGGCGGCAGACCGCGCACTGGACGATGATGCCCATCCGAGATATTATGGCGCGCCAGCGGCGGGGCCGCCAGACGCTCACCCGCGCGGCACCCATCTTGCCCATCCTCCGCGAGATGGCGCCAGGTGAGGGGCGGGCGCGACGAGAGAGGCGGCAGAGTGAGCACAGAGATCCGCAGTGTCTTCCAGAATACGGTCCACGAGGGCGAGAGCCGACTGACGCGCTCGTGGCCGGCTTTGCTGGCGACGGGGGCCGTTGGCGGCATCGACGTCAGCACGGGCGTGCTCGCGCTGCTGCTAGTGCAGTCGGCGACGCACAACGAGATCGCGAGCGCGCTGGCTTTCGGCATCGGATTTCTCGCGCTCACACTGGCGAATAGCGAGCTCTTCACCGAGAATTTCCTGGTGCCGATCGCGGCGATCGTGGCGAAGCGGGCGCGCCCCCTCTCGCTGCTGCGCCTCTGGGCGGGCACGCTGGCCACCAACCTCATCGGCGGCTGGATTTTCCTTGCGATCGTCATCGCCGCCGTGCCGCACGTGCGCGCCACCGCCATCGCGGTTGGCAGCGTCTACGTGCGCGACGGCGTCAGCCCGACGTCATTCGCGAGCGCGCTGCTCGGCGGGGCCATCATCACGCTCATGACCTGGATGCAGCACGGCACGGATGCCGCCTTTGGCAAAATCGCGGCCGCCTTCGCGGCGGCCTTCCTGCTCGCCGCCGGCCATCTGAACCACGCGATCGTCGCGTCACTGGAGATGTTCGCGGCGCTGCACGCCGGCGCCACCTTCGGCTACCTCACCTGGCTCCGACTGCTGGGATGGGCCGCGCTTGGGAACATCATCGGTGGCATCGCGTTCGTCACGGTGCTGCGCCTGGTTCAGGTGGGCGCCGAAGCGATCCGTGTGGAGCGCGCGCAGCCTGGACCGCCCGAGAACGAAGAGCGCGAGCGGCCCAGTCTGGGCGCGACCGACCGGCGCGAGCGACCGGGCCCGGACGAAAACGGCTAACGCGAGCGATCTGGACAGCCGGCGGGCACGGGACAGTAACCCCGCGCCCGCTGGGATCACGTCGCGGCCGGGCGGGATCCGCGCGGTCACGCTCCAGTCGCCGGCCCGGGTGCGGCACCTTGGCCCGGCGTGTCGTGCGCGCCTTCCGCGCTGGCCCCCTTTCCGGCCGCGGCCGCGACAGGGAGCTGGTCTATGACCCCCTCCGCGGTCTCGCGGATGAGCTGGTCCACCACGTCCTTCAGATCGCCCGTGCGCTGGTACGTGGCGAGCTGGCGGTCGGCGCTGGTCCCCTCATCCAGGATGCGGAAGGCGTACTCGACCTCCTTGCGGCTGCCCAGTTCGTCCACCACGTCGTCGATGAACCACTCGATCAGCTCGCGGATGAGCGCGCGCGCCGGCAGCTCCTCCTGCTTGCCGAAGTCGATCAGGTTGCCGTCCAGCCCGTAGCGCACCGCGCGCCACTTGTTCTCCTCGATGAGATCGGTGGGGTAGACGCGGAAGGTCAAATTGTCGCGGCGGAGCTTCCAGACTTTGGCGATGATACCCTGGAGAATCGCCGCGATGGCCACGGCCTCGTCCACGCGCGTGCAGACGTCGCAGATGCGGAATTCCAACGTGGGATAGCGCCAGTTGGGGCGCGCGTCCCACCAGATCTTGGTGCCGTCGGGGATGCTGTTCGTCCGAGTGAGGGTATCCACGAGGTAGGTGAGGTCAGCCCACGAGTTAAAGGTGCGCGGGACGCCGGTACGCGGGAAGTTGCGGAAGATGATGCTCCGATACGACTTGAGGCCCGTATCCCGTCCCATCCAGAAGGGCGAGCTGGTGGAGAGCGCCAGGACGTGGGGGAGCATGTAGCGGGCGACATTCATCGCGTCGACCAGGAACTCGCGGTCCTCGATGCCGACGTGGACATGCGTGCCAAAGATGAGCAGTTGCTTGGCGAGCTGCTGCATGTCCTTATGGACGCCCATATAGCGTTCCAGCGGCGTGATCTCCTGGTCGATCCAGGACGAGAAAGGGTGCGTGCCCGCCGCGGCGATGGCCAGTCCATTACTGGCGGCCAGGCCAATGATGGCCCCGCGCAAGCGCACCAGTTCGGCCCGCGCCTCGGCCGGCGAGGAGCAGACCTCGGTGCCGATCTCGATGATCGACTGGTGGAGCTCCGGCTTCACCTGCTCACGCAGCACCATCTGCCCCTGCTCCAGGAACTGCGTGATGTAGGAGCGCAGCTCGCGGGTTTGGGGATCGATGATCTGATACTCTTCCTCGATGCCGATGGTCAGAGATGGCGGTTGCATGTCAGCGCTCCTCCACTTAGCGTTCCTCCACCATGAAGGTCGGCACGGTCGAGCCGCCGCCGGCGGTGACGTTTAGCAGCGACTGGGTGGAGAGCCGTGTCAGGCAGCCGTCCACATAGGCGCCGTGGCATACGAAGGGGGCCGTGTCCAGCATGCGGTCGATCACGTCGACACGGCCATCCACCAGACTGGGAAACGGTTCGCTGGGTACCGTGACCCGCTCCTGAACGAGCGACGGCTCGGCCAGCGCGGTCTGAATGGCGCGCTCCCAGGTGGGTGCGTCCACGTCCCAGCCGAGCACGATGCCTTTGCCGCCGTATTCATCGTTCGCCTTGATGACGAAGCGCTCGGGGTGCGCGGCGATGTACGGCACCAGATCGACGTCCGCACCGTCCAGCGTGGTGTGTCGCTCCTCCACGCGCCGGCTCCAGGGGATGTGCGCGGCGATGGCCTCGGCCTCCGCGGGCGTGAAGAGGTGCGAGTTGCGCTCGTCGCTCAGCACGGCCAGGCTCAACTTTTTGTGGAGGACTTTGCAGCGCGGCGGGTTCACCATGCAGACCGCACCATCACGGACGGCACGGAGGACCGGCTGGTCCAGCCCGCCGCCGCGGTCTACCAGCTCGCTGAGCAGCACACGCTTGTAGATCAGCGTGATGGGGAAATCGCCGGCCACCAGGCGCCCATCGCGGTACTCGACCTCGCGCGGGTCGGCGATGACGCACTCGAGCCCCTGGGATCGGAAATAGTCCTGGAAGAGCACGAACTCGCTGTACGTCGGCACCTCGCGCCAATCGAGGATGGCGATGCGCGGGGCGTCGCCGCCTCCGGAGAACGACTGATACGAGCCGAGGAGCGCGTGGAGGACGCCCTTGCGCGACGGGAGCGGACGCACATCGTAGCGCCGCAGGAACGGGCGCAGGATCGGCAGGCCGAGGAAGACCTCCGAGAGGACATCGTTATAGGCCGGGGCCGCGGGCGTCTCGGCGTTGTACTCGGTCAGCGCGAAGCGGGCTTCGTCCGGCAGATAGAAGGCGTCGATACGCGAGACGGGGCTGGGGTCAGCGAAACCGGGATCGACCGCCAGCAGCTCTTCTTCCCAGTCGAACAGCCCGAACTGGGCGCGGATGGCGGCGTTGTCGAGCGCGGCGCGATAGGCGCGGTCGAAGGCGCGAAGGAGGGTCGCCAGGCGGGCGCGCAGGAAGCGATAGTGGTCCGGGGTGAGGAAGCGCGGACGCAATACCGAGCAGAGCGGGCGCGTGCCAAAGTAGAGGCCGCGGCGATGCTGCTGGTCGTCCAGTTGGGCCTGGGTGGCGGCCGCGACCTCGTCCGTGAGCAGGTCATGGTAGGTCTGGATGGCATCCCGCAGCATGGCGAACCTCCTGGTGTCGGCGGGAGAGCAGAGGGGCTCACAAAGAGGGCACGGAGGACACAGAGGAGTGGAGACGGAGAGATCGGCGGCCGGGCGTCGGGGTCCGGAGGAAGGGCCGCGGTGGTGGGCACGTCAGGGCGCGATGGGGATCTCGCTGGGTAGGGCGGCGCCCCGACCGTCCACCGCACCGGTATCGGGGCGCGAGGCGGTGAACATGGCGTCCCAGCGGAGATCGCGGCGTTGCTGGCGTGGCTCGCGCGCGAGGCGGATCGCCATATCGGCCATATGTTGCACCGCCCACTCGAAGTAGTGGGGGGTAAGGGAGTAGATGTCCATATCGGGGGCCGGATTCATGAAATCGATGGCGTAGGGCACGCCGTCTCGGACGGCCCATTCCATCGAGTCCATGTCGTAGCCCAGCGCGCGCACCAACGTGCGCGACTCCTCGACGATCCGCTGGCCCAGGGCGGGGCTGAGGTGATCGTGCTCGACGTGGTAGCGCCGCTCGCGCGGATCGTACTTGATCGGCAGGATGTCTTCCTGGCCGATGCAGAGGCAGCGGACGAAGTGGTCCCAGTGGATGAATTCCTGCGCCACCATGGTGAGCAGCCCGGCCTCGTCATAATGCCCAATTAACTCGTCCAGCGTCCGGCAGATGTAGACGTCTTTCCAGCCGCCACCGTGGGCATCTTTCAGGACGCAGGGGAGGCCGATGTAGTCCACGATGGCGCCCCAATCGAGCGGGTAGATGAGGTTGCGCAGGCTGTCGGGGTGGACGATGCCGGGGACGTAGTCCTTATTGGGCAGCACGACGGTCTTGGGGCTGGCGATGCCGAGCCGGGTAGCCAGCGACGCCTCGAAGAATTTGTCGTCGGCGGTCCACATGAAGGGATTGTTGATGACCGTCGTCCCCTGGAGGACGGCGTTCTTCAGGTAGCTGCGGTAGTACGGCACTTCGTGGGAGATACGGTCGATGATCACCGCGTAGGGGCACGGCTCGTCCATGCGCGTGCCGCCCAGCTGAACGTATTCGGCGACCACTCCGGCGTCGCGCCGGGCCACTTCGTCAATGAACGCGGGCGGGAAGGACCACTCCCGACCGACCAGCAGGCCAACCTTGAGCGTCACGCTGTGCCTCCCTTTCGATGCGTGCCTCCCACCCGCGCGTGGCCGGCGGCACAGGTCGCGCCAGCCGCCGCGATGGGGCGGAGCGTCAGTCGTGCCCGCCGATGTACGCGAGAATCATCTGGCGCCAGTAGGGCCAATCGTGGGCCCACCCGTCCCAGACGCGCAGGGCGTTGCCGATGCCCTTGTCCCAGAGCAGGGCCGAGAGCTGTTCGCTGCTGGCGACATTGGGATCGTCGCGCCCGGTGGCGAGAACGATGTCCTCGTGGCGCAGGGCGTCGAGCCGGCCCTGCTCATGTTCGTGGGGGACATAGTCGACGGGGCTGTTGAAGTAGACGTTGTCATCGGAGTAGCCGTCGGTGAAGCCCTTGGCGTCATAGAGACCGCTCATCGCGATGACGCGGTCCACCAGATCCGGGTGGCGCAGGCCGAAATTGGCCGCGTGATACGCGCCGAAGCTCGCGCCAGTGGCAACGAGGAAAGGGTTGGGATTGCGCTCCTTGGTGAAGGGGAGCACCTCGTCGTGGATGTACTGGTCATAGTGCGTGTGGCGCCGCGCGCGGTCGGCTGGCGCGATGCCCCTGGCGTACCAGCTCTCGGCGTCGACACTATCCACGCAGAAAAGCTGGATCCAGCCACGTTCCAGGTGCTCGCGCAGGGCGTCCACCATGCCGAAATCTTCCCACTGGTAGAAGCGGCCCATGGATGTGGGGAAGACGAGGGTTCGGGCGCCGCCATGCCCGAAGACCAGCAGATCCATCTCGCGGCCGAGGCTGGGGCTGTGCCAATGGACGTAGTCGCGATTCATCTTGTGTCGCTCGTTCGTAGGCCACGCGCGACCAGAGCCATGGGACATCGGGCGGCGTGGCGGTGGGCCCAGCCCACGACAGGGGCGGGCGAAACAGACGGTTTGAGGCGATCCTACGGTACGACGCGCGTGCGGGCGCTGTCAACCGCATTGCATGTCAACGGCATTCGACGGCGCGTGGGGGCCGGATTCACTCTCACCACGATGCGTTCACTTGACAACCGTGACGGGGTATGTTAGTCAATTGACTAAGCGAATGGCGGATGGCCCTGGACGGGATCGTGTAGACATCGTGCGACGTCGCGGGATACAGTGCCGGCAATCGTCATTCGGCTAACCTCGCGGTAGCAGAAGTGTCGCGCCGGCGCAGCCGGCCCAACCAGCATGGGAGGCAACCTATGTCCGCGCCCCAGACCTCGTGGCACATTGCCGGAGACTACTTCGAGAACTGCAGCTGCGATGTGGTGTGTCCGTGTCTGTTCTCGCCCAATGCGCCAATGACCTCGCGGCCCACCCAGGGCTATTGCAATGTCGCGTTCGCCTTTCACATCGACCAGGGCCAGTTCGGCGGGACCACGCTCGACGGCTTGAACGCCGCCGTGACCGCGCACACACCCACCGCGATGGCCGATGGCAACTGGAGCCTGGCGGTCTATCTGGACGAGCGCGCGGACGAGGCGCAGCGCGCCGGGCTGACGGCAATCTTTAGCGGCGGGGCCGGAGGGGTCATGGCGGCCCTCGCGCCCCTGGTGGGCAACGTGCTCGGCATCAAGCCCGCGCCGATCACCTTCACGAAGGACGGCAAACGCCGCGCGGTGGAGATTCCCAACGTGATCCGCATGAGCGTGCATGCGGCGCCTTCGATGGTGCCCGACCAGGAAATCTGGGCCGAGAACGCCCACCCCTTCGCCCCGAAGGTCGCCATGGCCGTCGCGGACGACTGTACATGGGAAGACTACGGGCTGCGGTGGGACAACACCGGCAAGAATGGCCACTACGCCCATATCGATTGGTCCAACGCGTAGAGGTGGCGACGATGAACGGGCAATCCGTGCCGCTCCAGCGTGAGCGGTGGCTCTTGCTTGGGATGTTGCTCGCGCTGGCCACGCTCGCCTGGGGTGTGGTGGCGTGGTCGGCGCGCGCGCTGCCCGCGATGGCGTCCGGGCCGACGATGGGGATGGCGGCGCCGCTCTTCCTGGCGATCTGGGTGGCGATGATGGTCGCCATGATGTTTCCATCGGCGGCGCCGATGATCCTCATGTACGTGGGCATCGCGCGAGGACGGAGCCAGCGCGGCCAGGCGTTCGCGCCGACTTGGGTCTTCGTCGGCGGCTACCTCGTGGTCTGGGCGCTCGCGGGCCTCGCGGCGTATCTGCTCGCCACGGGATCGGCGTGGCTGATGGAGCGATCGCCCTGGATGATGGCGCATACGGGCCAGTTGGCGGGCGCGCTGCTGATCGCGGCGGGCGTCTACCAGTTGACGCCGCTCAAGGGCGCGTGCCTGGCCAAGTGCCGGACGCCCATCCAGTTTTTGCTCGGCTCCTGGCGTGAGGGGTACGCCGGCGCGCTGCGCATGGGGCTGGCCCACGGGCTGGTGTGTCTGGGCTGCTGCTGGCTGCTGTTCGTGATCCTGTTTCCGTTGGGCATCATGAACATCGCGGCGATGGCGTTGCTGACGGCGCTGATCTTCGCCGAGAAGGCGCTGCCGCATGGCGAGCTGACCAGCCGGGTCGCCGGCGCGGCGCTCGTCCTCTACGGCGCGCTGGTGCTGCTGGACCCCGCGCTGCTGCCGGGCATGTGAGGGTGCGGCGATGGGCGGACGCGCCGCTTCTGGCAGGTGTCGGTGAATCTCAGCGCACGGCGCCGTGCGATTGCCGGCAACCAAAGTCGTCTGTCGGACCGCGCTTGCGATGGTCCGCACGCGCCGTGACTACACTACTGATGCTTCCGTGCACGGGCGGTTGACAATACCAACGCGCCTGTGTATACTCCTCTCACGCGGTTTCGCCGGAGCACCTTGCCCCGGTATCCGCGGCGTGGAATCGCCCGCGCACAAAGTTGTGGAGGCGTAGCGTGGCAGGTAACCATCCAAACGGAACATCGGCTTCACGCATTACCCAGGCGGGACATCAACGTCGGCTACGCCAGTCGGCTACGCCAGTCGGCTACGCCAGTCGGCTACGCCAGTCGGCTACGCCAGTCGGCTACGGCAGTCGGCTATTGTGGCCTTGGTAGCATTGGCGGTCGCGCTGGCCGTACCAAGTAGCGCTTTGGCGTCCGCCGGCCCCCACTACAACACTCCCACCTCCCAGAATCAGCACCCCAGCGCCACAACGCAAGACCCCGCATGGCTGCGAGCCAAGCACGCCTACCGCGTCTGGTCAGGCATTGGTGCGGGGCAGGGCAAGGGGACACGTACCCATTCAATGGTGCTGACGACCCCTCAAATTGGCCCGCCACTCCCCAGTGCGGCGATCTCTCCGTACTCTGAATTCCCGCCGGTTCCTGGGGCCCCATCATCATACACTTTGGGCCTGCCCTCGCTCATGTTGTACATTGGCGAGCCCAGCGATGGGAACTCGCAAAACTTCCCCGGCACCGGGAACACCGCCGACGATGCCGGCCACCACTACTCGGACAACCTGTACTTTTCGTGGTGCGGCGTGGGAGCGTCCGACGCGGCGCTCTGGTTCTGGCCATACCCACCAAACGACAACGCCGCCTCCAAGGTGTATGACCCCATGATGTCCGGTCAGTACTCCAGCTGGAACGCCAAGGACATCGACAGCACCTATCGCCTGCGCGGCTATATGATTCAGCTCGCCGACCAGACCAAAGCGCCGACGTGGGTCCGCGCGGGGATGCTCAACCAGTCGTGGTATCAATCCAACGAGAAGGGCGGTGTGACCCTGCAAGTGGTCCGGGACGCCCTGAACTGGGAAGCCTCGAACCACGGCGCCGCTGGCAACTGGTCGAATTACTTCTACATCACCGACTGGAATAGCTCCTTCTACGGTGCTAAGGACTACCCGAACAACCTGTATGACACGCTGCACCAGGACATCGTGGATGACCTCTACTTCAGCCACGTTCC
>JANWHL010000089.1 GCA_025450405.1 Ktedonobacterales bacterium | reverse complement strand
TCCGTGGCTTCTTGTCCGTGGCTTCTTGGCGTCCGCTCCCGCGCCGTCCGTCCTGTCGTGCTCCTGTCGCTCACGTCTACCACGTCTACGAGCCACATGGGCGGGATCGTCTCAGTCCGTATCGCGATCGTCATCAGCCCCGTCCGGCCCGCGCTGAAGCAGCCGGTGAGCGTCCTCGGTGCTGATACGGCCGGCGGCGAGGTCGGCGAGGATCTCGCGCCGCTCGCGGCGCCGGTCGCCATCGGGGAGGTCCGCGTCGGCGCCAAAGCCCATAGCGCTCAACACATCGGCCAGACGCGACTTGACGGTGGGATAGGAGATCCCGAGCATGTCCTCGACGTTCTTGATGACGCCCCGGCAGCGGAGGAACGCCTCCACGAAGTCGAGCTGGGTGGCGTCGAGCCGGGCCAGGCGACCGAAGCGTGCCTCATCGCCACGCGCGGCCAGAGGACCGCTTGGTGTGCGGCGGCCAGAGGCGGCGGCACCCGAAATCACCTGGAACGAGCCCTCCAGGGCGCTGCCGCAATTGGCACACGCCAGGCGCGACACGGTCATTGCGGTGCCACAGATGGGGCACGAGCCGTCGATCGTGAACGTCTGCGGCATGTTCTCGGGATCTCCTCCGACTGATGTCGGACTGCGGGGTGTTCCGCATTGGAGTGTAGCGCATGGTATTGAGATTGTCAATATCCATGTTGATTTTCTTGATCGCGCCGTTCAGAATGCCGTGCTGGTTGACATCATCTTGACATCATCGCAACGTATACGCCCGGATTCCATCCTGGGTTACGATCAGGCCCGCGCTCGCACGGCGGTCTGGCAGGAGAAGCGGTGTCATTGACGCGGTGATATTGGTTCGGAGACGAACCGCTAGGCGCACTGGAACAGACCTGGAACTGACCCGAAATTGACCTGGCCAGGAACCCGCCAGGACTTCTGGCGCTCTGTCAAATCTCCTGTGGCCTGGCGAGCGGCGGACCGTCTTAACAATCTGAACGCGAGGCTGGCCCCCGGAAAATTTGCCAACCGGGATGAACGTCGCCTCGCTTGAAGGAGCGTCCCGATGATCGTCGCCGCACGCAAGACCGAGCTCTCCGCGGTCGAGGCGATCGTCGTCGAGGAGACGCTGGGCATCGAAGCTCGCCGCAACTCGCGCGAGGGCGCGCTGGCGCGCATTGAGCAGCTGACGCGGGAACGCCAGAAGCTCTATCGCTACGCCTCGGCCCATCCCCTGCGGGCCGCCATGAACGCCGCGCGCGTGCGGGCGATGGGGGCGGAGATCGAACAGCTGTGGGAACAGCTGCGGCGCGAACGGGCCGCACGGCGCGTGCAGCTCGAACGGGCGCTCAACGTCACCGACGAAGACGAGGACCAGGAGTCGGACCACGAGACCGGTTCCAGCGACGCCGCGTAGTGCGTCTCAGCGAGTCCGGTGCCGCCGGCGCATGCCGCGTGCGGAGGCATCCCACCCTGAGCCACCCAACGGCCCGGCGGGGCCCAGTCGCCACCACGGCGGGTGGGCCCCGTCTTTGCGTCCCCAGGAACCCGGACATTCTGAACCTGGATGTCCGGACGGTTTCAGACACCGCCCATCACCCAGCGCGTGCGTCTCACCGGGAGCGTGTGGCGCGCGAGAGGAACCGGATAAACTTCATCGGGCCGCTGTAATAGCCGGCGCGGCGCAGCATCCGCCGCTTGAAGTTGCGCGGCGCGCGCAGCGGGCGCGTAAGCGCGTAATAGCCGCTCGCCGTGCGCGTCTTACGCTTCGCCCGCGTGATGCCCAGCGCAGTCGTGAGCGAGGGCCGGCGATACCGCGGAAACAGCTTGAAGCGCGGTGATGGGCCTCAGCGGACTTGGGTCCACCCTCGTCTTCAGGAAGGACGTAATCCGGACGCTGGCAATCCCGAGCGGCCTCCTGATCTTTCTCGGGCTCACGCGATCGCCGGGGTGGATGGTAGCGCTGGCGGCGGTCCAGCTCGGCGTGCTCCTGCTCAAGATGGGGCCGTACCTGCCGAGGCGCTACGCTGGGGAACGACCCGCCTCGCCGTAAGGCGATCGCGTCAGATCAGGATTCTCCCGAAAATAGCCCTGTGCTTGAGCCGCCGCTCCCCTCCGCTCCGCTCGTCCGCCGCCCCCACGAGACGCGCCGGAAGCTCGCGATTACGCGCGGAACTTGCACGTGGACCTTCACTGCGCGGGACCCGATTAGTCACTCGGTTGCCTATTCATCCTGGAATCCACGCTAGGCCGTGATGTCGCGCCGGTTGAAGACGTACCAACCGGCGATGCCCATCACCAGCCCAACCCCAGCCGGCACCAGCAGCTTCCAGGGCTCAGTCCACTGCTCGGCGGTGATCACCTGCGAGCTTGGCGCGTAATAGTAGGGGCCAAGATATTTCAGGAACGACAGCCGATCGCCCGCCGTCCCGAAGGTCTGGCAGAGGTACCACAATACGACTACCAGCGTGGCGATCCCACCGCCCGTCCGCGCGGCGCTCGTCAGGGCGCTCACCAGCAGACCGAGTCCCACCACCAGGAAGAGCATCGCGGCGATGTCGACGTTCGCGAGCAGGAACCATTGCCAATCCAGCTTGGCGTCGGGGAAGATCAGCGTACATACCCAGGCCGTCAGCAGCGCGGTCGCGATGATCGCCACTTCACCCACCAGCAGCGCCGCCCACTTTTCGAGATAGAACCGTGTGCGGCTGATGGGCCGCGCCAGCGTGAGGTCGATCGTGCCATCCTCGATGTTGCGGGCAATGCTGGCGCCGCCGGTGTAGGCCAGTACGCCGCCGAAGAGCAGGAAGAAGAAGCTGCCATAGAGCTCGAACGCCAGATACGCGGCAAATAGCGGTGTATGCGGGTTCAGCTTGCCACCCCCGACAATCACGCCCAGGCTCCCCGTCAGATACCCCTGGATGTTGAGCGTCTGGAACGCGGGCAAGAGCAGGCCGACGAGCAAACCAATGATCAGAATGTAGCCGCAGGCGGCGCCGAGCAGGCCCTGGCTTTCGAGCAGTGTCGCCGCCAGCACGGGGAAGCCACGCGCGCGTGGCCGGGCCACGACGGCACCGGTGGGACGCGGCTGAGTGGTGGATGGTGCGGTCATGCTGGCCCCCCTTCCCGCGGCGTCCGCGCGCTCACGGACCTGGCATCCGCCGACTCGTCGCTATTCCCCGTGGTGGAACCGCCCTCCGCGTAGAACTTCAGGAAGACGTCCTCCAGCGGCGCCTCCTCCACGGCCAGCCGCCGAATGGTGTGCCGTGCCAGCGCTTTGATCACCGGGTCGATACTACCGGCGAGCCGCAGATGGTAAGCGCCGTTGCTCTGGCGCTCCACCGCCTGGACGCCGGGCACCGCCCGCAGGTCATCCGCCGACACCGCATCGGCGAACTCGACGATGATCAGCTGGCCGGCGCGCTCGCGGAGCCGCTCTACCTCCTCGATCGCCACCAGCTCGCCGGTGCGGATCACCGCGACCCGGTGGCAGGTGTGCTCTACCTCGCTCAGGATGTGCGAGCTCATAAAGGTGGTCAGCCCAGCTTGCGCCTGTTCTAGCAAGAACGCGTTGAACGCGCGCTGGCCCAATGGGTCCAGGCCACTGGTCGGCTCATCCAGAATCACCAGCTCGGGCGCGCACATGAATGCCTGGATGATCGCGACCATCTGGCGCATGCCCTTTGAGAAGCCCTTGAGCTTCCGGTTGAGCGGGATCTCGAAGCGTTCGAGCAACTGTGGCCGCAGGACGGGCTCGAGGCCAGCCATGTGTGAATAGCGGTCCAGGAATGCCTTCGCGGTCAGCTCGCCGGGCAGGCGCACATCTCCGGGCAGGTAGCCGATGCGCCGGTGGATGGCCAGCACATCGCCCTGGGCGTCCAGCCCGAAGAGGCGGATCGTCCCGCTGGTGGGCCGCAGCACGTCCAGCATGCAGCGGATCGTCGTGGTCTTCCCGGCGCCGTTGGGGCCGAGAAACCCAAAGATCTCGCCGCGCTTCACCTCGAACGAGATGTCGCGCACGGCGCGCACTGGCGTCTTGCCAGCATAGGTCTTGACCAGGTGCGAGACCTCAATCGTCACGGGCGTCCACCTTTCCGTGACCACGCACATCTACTCGTCGCGATTCAACGGCGAAACCGCTCGGATTGGCCGGCGCGTCCCCCTGGGTGTCCCGCATCAATCATACGCGCCGCGTTCAACCACGACCATCGGCCGAGATTGAGGCATGGTGACGTGGCGGCCCTAGTCGGCGTCATATACTGCCCGCAAGGAGGCATGCCATGCCGATCGAGTTCTACAGCACACGTGGACCCTACGGCTGCTTCTCGAACTTCTCGCGCCACAGCTTCGATCTGGATGGCGCGTTCTGGACCACGCGCGAGCACTACTTCCAGGCCCAGAAGTTCGGTGGCGATGAGGACCTCGTCGAGGCCTCGCCGGTGGACGCGTACTGGGGCACCGGGGCGGGCGGCACCGGCCGCAACGTGCTGGGCCGTATCCTGATGGAGACGCGGGCCACACTCCGCGGCTGAGCCAGCGTGGGCACGCCCTCTGCGGCAATCGCGTGCCGCCGGTTCACGCGTCGGGCGAACGAGCGCGCCCGCGGGAGTTCGCAGGCGAGGCGGCATCCGCCGCCCAGGAGGCACATCATGGCGACCGCGGCCATCTTCGTCGGTTATGGCCCGCCCATCAGTGGCCGGGAAGACAAAGCCCTGCGGGTGTTCAACGAGGCGCTTGAATACTACGGGGGCCTCCAGCGCAACGGCGACATCGAGAGTTTCGAGCCCGTCTTCCTCGAACCCCACGGTGGCGACCTCAGCGGCTTCATTCTGCTGCGCGGCGACCGTGCTAAATTGGAGCATGTGCGCTATAGCCCCGAGTTCCTGCGCCTCTCCAACCGCGCGAGTCTCGTCGTCACCAACTTTGGCATCGTCGGCGGATTCCTTGGCGAGGAGCTGCAAACCCTCTTCCAGAACTTCCACCAGCAGGTCGGTGAGCTCGGCTAGCGCGTTCCCTTCCCCTGACCCTCCCTCCGTCGCGACGCGAGAGAGGGGGGAACCTACGCGTGCCGGGGCCTGCGCAGGCCCATGGTGTGCGTGGTGGGGGGCCGGGCGGCCGCCTGCTCACGCACCAGCTCGTCGCGCACCGCGATGGCCTCCGGCCATTCTGGCCGCAGCGCCAAGGCCTGCGAGAGGATCTCGAGCGCGGCCCGATAGCCGCCGAGCGCGCGCAGCCCGTTGGCCTGCGCGAAGAGCCGGTCGGGGCTCGTGGGATCGAGGCGCATCGCCTCGCGCAGGGCCGTGGTCGCCTCCAGCTCCCGGTTCAGCGCCAGCAACGCCTCGGCGCGCACCAGCTGGAGCGAGGCACGAGCGTCGCCCGCACGCAGGAGTGGCCGCAGAAGCTCCTCGCCCTCCTCAGGGTGACCGTGCAGAATCTGGTATTCCGCCTGATACTCCCGCGCCAGACTGGACTGCGGGTCATAGGTGAGCGCCGCCTGGAGGTGATCAGGCACCTCATCCAGCCGCCGTTCCAGCAAGAGCAGGCCCGTCAGGTGCAGGTGGGCCGCGCCGTTTCCCGGCAGCAAGAGCGCCTGCCCGAGTACCTGCTCGGACTCATGGAGCCGGCCCTGACGTAGAAGGAATCCTCCATAGCCCGCCCGCGCCTCCGCCGTGGTGGTATCGAGACGCATGGCCGCGCGATACTGCTCCTCGGCCGCGCGAGGATCGCCCAGCCGTTCGCGAAGCTCCGCATAGACCAGGCGGAACGGGGCATCATTGGCTCCCAGGCGCTCCGCCTCCTCGAAAGCGCGCGCGGCCTGCCGGAGATTGCCCTGCTGCAGCGAGGCCGTGCCGAAGACACGGGCCAGCACCCAAACATCCGGGCGGGCGGAGAGCGCCGCCACCAGCTCTTGCTCAGCCTCGGGATAGCGTCCCTGGCGCAAGCAAAAGACCCCCAGCGTGCCGCGGATGGCGGCCCGTCGCGGCGCGAGCCGCGCCGCTTCGCGCAGTTCGCGCTCCGCGTCCGCCAGCTGCTCACGCCGCCAAAACATTAGCCCATACTGGAAATGCAGCCAGGGGTCCGGGGCATCGAGCCGCAGGGCCTCCTGGAACTCGCGCTCGGCCGCGCGGTGGTCGCCGACGGCATGGAGCGCCTGCGCCAGGTCGCCATGCGGGCGTGCTTCGTTGGGCCGGGTGCGCACGGCGTGGCGGAAGAAGCGCACCGCCTCGCTGGCGTCCGTGAGCCCAAAAGGCATGGCGATCGGTCGGCCATGCTCCCACTCGACCAGGTCCTCGAACGCGCGGCGCTCCAGCTCATCATCGCGCGCCAGCTCCAGCAGCAGGCGCGAGAACTGCCCGCTCTGCTGGCCGAGGGTCATGTCCAGGCGCAGCGCCTCCTGAAAGCGCGCCTCCGCCTCTTGCGGACGACCCAGAGCCCGCAACTCCAACGCATAGGCGGCGTTGAGGCAGGCGATGAATGGCGCCATGTGCGGCGCGGTCCCCGGTTCCCAGGTGTGTTCCGCCACCCGCAGCGCGTGCTCATATTCCTCGGCCGCCGCCGCGTGATTGCCCTCGGTCGCGCAGAGCATCCCCAGCAGACCGCGCATGCGAATATCGGACGGCACGCGCGCGAGGTGGGCCTGGAGGCTGGCGTCCGCCTCGCGCAGGCGCCCCGCATCGAGCAGGGCCAGCGAATAGCCCCGGAAAGCGCCCACCGGCAGATCCATGTCGGAAGGAAGTATGCGCTCTTCCGCACCCTGGCGCCCGCCACGGAGTAAGATCAGGATGAACAGGACGCCCAGTACGCCGAGCGGTAGGGCGAGCATCCAGACCGGAATGGCGGCCGGAAGCGCGGCCGACAGGGTGAAATCCACTACTCGCACACCTGGCCTCCCCCAGCCGTCCAATGGCGCGGGCGCGGCGCCCCGGGGCCGCCCACCACCGGCCGCTCAATGGTACGGGAAAAGCCGTGGCTCGTCAATGCCTAAAGCCCATGGCGCGGACGTTGAGGGGTTTGATCCAGGATCTCGGAGGGCGTAAGGGGGCAGCAAGCGTCGCGCTTCGGCGCAGCCCAGCCGTGGCGATTTCCGGGCGCGCCATATGGTCCAGTCAGTAGCCCGTATCTCCCATAGGGAGCGCCGTGATTCAGGCCGCGGGCGCTCCACAAGCCGCGCCGCCGGGAACGCTGTGATATGATGCGCCCGATAGACAGCGGCAGTGGACTCGGCGAATCGCTGGGCCGCGCCAGAACGGCGGCGGGCGGGCGGCGTGCTTGGTCACGGCGGGCCGACGCGGCGGACAACCCCCTGGACGCTCGCGGTGGCGCGAGGTGGCGCGGGATGTGGGTCGGGACGAAGAGGTGCGAGATGTACCACTATAAGGGCTTCGACAGCGCCACGTTTGACGACGACATGGCGCGGATGGAATCCACCGTGAATGAGTGGATGCGGGGGCACCACCCGCGCATCCGCATGATGACCCAGTCGCCGCGGGGCACGCACATCGTGCTGAGTTTCGTCTACGAAGAGCACAATGACTCAGAGGGCCAACTCGCCAGCAAGGTCGCCGTGCCTGAGGTCTTCGAGCGGACGTTGGAGGATGCCGACCTCGACCCCCAGGAGGTCGAGGACCCCGAGGATCTCGACGACATGGACGATATCGAGCTGCCCGGCCTGCCCGAGGCGGAGTTGCCCTACTGATGACCCACGGAACGCCCTACCTCGTCTACAGCACGGCCGCCGGTAACGTCGGCGAGCGCCGCGGCCTGTGCGCGCTCGATTTCGCGGGCCGGCCGCTCGCGCGCGCGGACCTCATCCCCATGCCCGAGGGTGCCACGCTGGCGATGCTGCCCCAGCGGCTGGCGGTGGGCCTGGACGACGCCGGCGCGCGCCACGTCATCGGGGCGCGGCACGGCTGGGCGCTGGCGGCACTGCTCCCGATTGGCTACACGCGGACCGCCCTTCCCGCCTACGAGAAGACCCCCGCGACCGAGCCGCTGCCGTTCTTCGGCTACACCGCCGTGGCGGGCCTCGACGGCGAGCTTTACGCCGCCGCCATGCGCACCGATGACCCCGCCCACTGGCTGCCCGCGCGCTTCGATCCGCGGAAGCTGGAGCGTCTGGTGCGCGAGCGGCTGGCCGCGGAGCCCGAGAACCGCGCGCTCGCCCACCATGCCCACTGCGCCCTCGACTACCAGTGCCCACCCGCGAGCAATCTCGTCGTCCGCCGCTGGGAGGGCGCGGTGGCCGTCTCGCCCGGCTGCAACGCCCGCTGTGTCGGCTGCATCTCCAAGCAGGACGAGGAGGGTCTGGTCTCGCCGCAGGATCGTCTGCTCTTCGTCCCGACCGTGGACGAGGTGGTGGAGCTCGGCGTGGCGCACCTGGAGCGCGCCGAGGATGCCATCTATAGCTTCGGCCAGGGCTGCGAGGGCGAGCCGCTGATCCAGTGGCGGCTGATCGAAGCGGCCATCCGCGGCATCCGCGACCGTACCGACCGCGGCACCCTGAACATCAACACCAACGCCAGCAACCCCCGCGCCCTCCAGCGCCTCTATGACGCCGGGCTCGACAGCCTGCGCGCCAGCACCATCTCGGCCCGCGAGGCGACCTACGACGCCTATTACCGCCCTATCGGCTACCGCTTTGCCGACGTCAAGCGCTCGCTCGCGCTGGCGCGCGAGGCCGGTGTCTACAGCGCCATCAACCTGCTGGTCTTTCCCGGCCTGATCGACGCCGAGGACGAGATCGAGGCGCTGGTCGCCTTCCTGCATGAGACTGGCGTCCGGCTGGTCCAGCTGCGCAATCTCAACATCGATCCCGAGGTGCTCCTGCCCCGCGTCCCGCGTCCGGCGGGCCGCGCGCTCGGCATCCCGGCGCTGATCGAGACGCTGCGCCGCGAGGTGCCCGAGGTCGCCATCGGCAACTTCAGCCGGCCATACCACCGCGCCGTCTCGGTGCCCGACGCCACGAGCGAGGGATGAGGGGGACCAGTCGCGCACAATCTCGGATCGCGAGTCGTTGACCGCCGAGGTCAAGAGCGACGCGAACCTGTAGCGTTGTTCATCCACCGACAGCGCGCTATCAGTGACTGAGTGGTGTGAGCTGGATCTGCCGCGCAAGCCCATAGGCGGTCGGGAGATCACCGTCGCTCTCGACAAATACACGACCGATCACAAGTACCGACTTGTTCGGCGAAGCAATCTGTGTCATTCCCTGCGGCACGGTTCCTTTCCAGCCCGGCCCGCTAATGAGATACTCGCCAGCCTCGGTTCCCGTGGTGCGTTTGCCGACATAGGCAAAATCCGCGCCGTCCGACGGATCAGTGAACTGCACGCTGTAGTACCGGCCCGCCATGTCCGGCACGTGCAACACCCGCGGCCCTTTGGCGAGGTCGAGCCAGCCGCCGATGTAGAGCACGTCGTCGGTCCCGGTGGCGAGTAGGCTGGCGTTTGACGCCGCGGGCGACACGCGCGTGGACGTCGCGTACAGCGTATTGACGGGGATGGGGCCGCCGGGCCCATGCTGAAGGATCGCTCGTTTGAAGGCGCTGTACGCGAACGTTGGCCAAAAATAAAGGAATACGACCGTGCCGACTCCCCAGACGAGGACGGCCACGACGACGAACGGAATGAGCTGGCTCCCCCCCACCGCGAACTCCCGGTAGACGACCCACGCTATGAGGGCCAGGATGGCGATCGCAATGGGGTAGCCGTATTTCAGAATCAACCGGTTCATCTCATTGCACCTTCATGACGGGCGGCACGTGGTATGCGCCGTCGAGGACCGCACGGCCGGGCACATACGCGCGGAGCATCAGCTTGAAGTTGCCGGCCGGTACGGGCAGCCAGTTGGACTCGTGCCCGGCGGCGGGAGCCGTGCGCCGCAGATAAATGTCGATGGAGCCATCGGCGTTCGGCACGAGGCCGGAGCGACTGCCGACGCTGTAGCGAGCAATGGGGTTCCGCACCATGTACCCGACCACATCGGTCATGGTCAGCGACCAGAAGGCATCGTTGGGCGGGAGTTGTCCCGCGGGGAACCGCAGGACGTACTCGTGCTGGCCGTTCAGCCTCCGCCCCGCGCCATCCACGGTCGTCGTCCAGTACGCCGCCTCTTGCACCACATTGACGCCGGGCAGGATTCTGGCGCAGGCGGCCCGGACCAGGAGTCCATTGCCGGGCTGGCCGGCTTTCACGGTGGTGCTCCACCCATTGACGGTCGTGGTCATGGCTCTCACCACCGCGTTCATGATGAGTTGTGCTGTGACAAACGCCAGCACGGCGCCGACGATGATGCCTTGCACGACGTGAGAATAGGAGAGCGTTGCGGGGAAGTGTGTCATACCGTAGCCCTCTGAATGTTCCGAGCACGCACCCCACCGCTTGCGGGGCGCTCGGCGTATGCGTTCGAATGAGCGGGCGAAGCGACTTGACTGTACTACCGGACGTCTTCAGCGGTCAAGGTAACTGGATGCGTGCGCTTGGGAGCATGGGACCACGCCCTGGTTTCGCGTCCAACTCGCAGTCTGGCTGATGCTGCTCCTCTTGTCTAAGACTTCGTAGCTAGCGCTCGGGCGTACAAGCTATTGGCAGCCGATCTTCGAGGACAAGGAGCGGTCGGCGCTGCCGGCTGAATCGC
>JANWHL010000088.1 GCA_025450405.1 Ktedonobacterales bacterium | reverse complement strand
GTACCGTAGTCGGCGGTATCCACGGTGTCGAAGTGACCGAGGAGCACGACGGTCTCGGCGCGCCGCCCCTGGACGAAGGCGAAGACATTGCGCCGGCCGAAGGGATCGTCCTCGATGGGGTCCAGCCCGATGGCGGTGTAGGCGGTCTCGAGGTCGCCGGACAGCAGCAGGTCGAGGATCGTCTGGGCGACGGTGCGCTCGTCGGTGGTGGGGCTGAAGGCGCGGACGCGCACGAGCTGTTCGGTGAAGCTGCGCACCGGCTCGAACAACGCGTTCGGCGCCGCCGCGGGGGTGTCGGCCGTCCCTGGGGTGTCGGCCGTCCCTGGGGTGTCTGGCATGTCCGGTGTTCTCCCTCCGTGGTGTCGGGCTTCCCAATCGCGTGCGGGGCGCGGGGACGCGTGTGGCGCGCCGGCCCGCCCGCGGGCACGCGTGCCATTGTATCGCGTGGGGGAGACGCACTGAGGCCCCACGTGGTCGCGCCGCCGCATGACGACCGCATCACTCTTGCTTGGCGTGTCTGGACGCGCTACGCCGGACGCGCTACGCTGGCAGCGCCACGACCGCGCCAGCGCGCGGGCTGACGCGATGACGCGCGGGGCGGCCACCGCGTCCCTTGGGTTGATGGGCACCAGTGTCCCGGCTACCAGCGCGCCGCGCGGGCGACCCAGTGCGCCGGGCCCGATCCGCCAGTCGTCTGGCTCGTCGCCACATCTGGGATGACGCCACATGGGATAGAATACTCCGAGCGCCGGGAGCGATAGCGCACCCAACACGAGAGATGGAGAGAGACGCGATGGCGGCCGAGAATACGTTCGATGTGGTCTCGCAGTACGACGAGCAGGAGATGGTGAACGCGCTGGACCAGACGCGGCGCGAGATCACGCAGCGCTACGACCTGAAGGACAGCAAGACGGAGATCAAGCAGGACAAGAAGAACCTGACGATTACGACGGCCAGCGAGATGTCGCTGCGCAGTGTCACCGACGTGCTGGAGTCGAAGCTGGTGCGGCGCGGGCTCTCGCTGAAGATCCTCAAGCCGGGAAAGGTCGAGCCGGCCAGCGGCGGGTCGGTGCGGCAGGTGATCGAGCTCCAGGCGGGCATCTCGCAGGACCTCGCCCGCGAAATCAGCAAGCAGATCCGCGACAACTTCCCCAAGGCGCGGCCGCAGATTCAGGGCGACGCCGTGCGAGTGAGCGGCAAGAACCGCGACGACCTGCAGCAGGTGATCGCGTATTTGAAGGGCCAGGACTACCCGGTGGCCCTGCAGTTCGTCAACTACCGCGGGTAGTGGGCGCCTCGGGCCGGGCGTCCACCGGACGCCTCTACGACGCGGGATCGATCACCGTGACAGCGCGCCCGCGTGCCAGCGCGCCCGCGTGCCAGCGCGTAGAGCGGCGGGTCATGCCCCGCGGGTGAGGCTGCCGCGCTGGCGACGGGCTTCGTCGGCCTCGGCGGTGCGGCCCAAGGTTTCGAGCAGAGCGATCTTGTTGTTCCAGCCCGGCGTGTAGCGCGGGTCGAGGGCCAGCGCGCGGTCGTACGCCGTCAGCGCCTCGTCGGGACGGCCGAGGTCGCCCAGCACGCTGCCCTTGCCATGCCAGCTCACCACCAGGCGCGGATTGAGCGTCAGGACGTGGTCATAGGCATCGAGCGCGTCGGCATAGCGCTTGAGCGTGGTCAGGACGACCGCCTTGTTGTGCCAGGCGCTGATGTAGCGCGGATCGATCTCCAGGGCGCGGTCGAAGGCCTCCGCGGCCTCCTCCATCCGTCCCAGCCCCTGCAGGGCCACGCCCTTGCCATACCACGCGGCGCTATACGCGGGGTCGAGCGCGATGGCGTAGTCGTACGCGCTGAGCGCCTCGGCGTGGCGGCCCAGCCCCCAGAGCCCGTTGCCGCGCGCCGTCCATGCGCGGATATCCGCCGGATCAAGGGCGAGGGCCTGATCATAGGCGGCGAGGGCCTCGGTGAAGCGGTCGAGGCTCCAGAGGGCGTTGCCTTTGCCGCGCCAGGCGCGGCTGTCGCGCGGATCGAGCGTGAGCACGCGCTCGTACGTGTCTAGCGCCTCGGCATGGCGGCCCAGTCCCCAGAGCGCGGCGGCCTTGCTGTTCCAGAAGCGCGGCTGAGCTGGGTCCAGCGCGACGGCGCGGTCGCAGGCGGCCAGGGCCTCGGCGGCGCGGCCCTGGGCCAGCAGATCGGTGGCGCGGTCCCAGGCCTCTTCGGCGGACTCGTTGGAGGCATAGGTGGCCCCATTCGGCATGCTCGGTGCGTGTGGTCCACTGGGCACGTAGGGCAGCTGGGTGGTGGGCTCGCCGCTCAGCGCGGCCTGCGCCGCGGATTGGGCCGCGGATTGCGTGTACGCCTGGGCGGCATGCGCGGCGGCGCGCGGGGTCGGCGCGGTGGGGGCCACCGGCCGCGGGCGCATAATCGGCGCCTCATGCGGCAGCGGGACCGTGGGCCGGACGGCCAGGGCGCGCGCCACACGGCTCGCGGCATCGGCGGGGGTGAGGCCCGCGCCGTTGGGACCGGCGAGGTTATGGTACTCGCGCCAGAGCAGCGGCACGTCACACGGCGCGGCCACGACGCCGAGAATCACGCGGTCGGACCGCTCGTCCTTCAGGTTGATGGCGGCGGTGACCTCGCGCCAGAGCCAGCGCGACGCGACGGCGGCGGGTGAGAAGACGACGATGTAGACGGGCCGCGCGCGCAGCTCGCGGTCGAACTCTTCCATGAGGCCGGAATAGCCGATGTCGCGCTCGTCATACCAGACATCCACGCCGACGCGCCGCAGCTCTTCGACGAAGGCACGGCACCAGTCAGTATCTTCGCGGGCATGGCTGACGAACGCCGGGGCGGCCCGGGCCACGACACACCTCCAGCTCTCAGGCGACGGAACACGCGCGATAGATCCAGGCGCGCCGGCCGGCGCACGTGGCCAATTGGGCGCGATCGGTGACGCACACACCTGGTATACGCGCACACCAGGTATACGCGCACGGCGACGCTGGTGACACTCGCCAGTATCGCCATTCTACCCGCATGCACGTTTGCCGTCAACGCCCTTTCCGGGCCGTGGGCACTGGCACAGAATGGCTAGACAAGACGACCCATGACCAGTACCCGGCAGGCTGGCGGCAACCTCGCGAAGTCGCTCTGGGAGCGGGCCGCGGCCGTTTCGCGGCGGGCCGGGCGGGCGTCAAATGTGGTACAATACACAGGTGGGATAGGGGAGGTCAGAAGCCCCGCGAGGGCTCACGCGAACGAGGAGTACCGGGTGACACATGGCGGCATCACTCCCCACCGCGCCGCCCGTGTTGTCTCCGCTCGTCCCCCGCGCGCCGCCATGTGCCGGCGCGTCCCCCACACCCGGCCGGCTGGTCCCGTGCGCCGCGGGACCCCAGCCCTGCGCGCCCTCGCCGCCCCGGTCGCTCCATTGGTCCGGGTGACTCGGATACGCGGCCGTCACGTGCCCCCATCACTGGCATCTCTGGCAGCGCGCGGGACACTTCCCGCGCGGGCATAGGTCCGGCATGGACGGAGACGAGCGGCCACCCGAGCCAATCGAGGCGCACGCACCGGCGCACGAGGAACGCGCGGCCCATCCGCCGCCGCCCCAGGAGGTAGAGTTCGACGCTATGGCAACAATAACGGTCCCCCCCACCAAGTCGAGTGACTACTCGGCCAAGGACATCGAGATCCTGGAAGGCGTCGACCACGTCCGCAAGCGCCCGGGCATGTACATCGGCGGCACCGACGTGCGCGGCCTGCACCACCTGATCTATGAGGTGGTGGATAACAGCGTGGACGAGGCGATGGCCGGGGAATGCGACCGCATCGTGGTGACGTTGCACGCGGACGGCGCCGTCTCGGTGGAGGACAACGGCCGCGGCATCCCCGTGGAGCCGCACCCCAAGCGTCCGGAGCTGTCGACGCTGGAGATCGTCATGACGATGATCGGCGCGGGCGGCAAGTTCGGCGGGGATGGCTACAAACAGGGCTCTAGCGGCCTGCATGGGGTCGGCGTCTCGGCGGTCAACGCGCTTTCGGAGTACTGCAAGGTTGAGGTCATCGATCGGCGCACCGGCAAGCTGCACGTGCAGGAGTACCGCTTCGGCAAGCCGCAGGGGCCCGTGCGCGCGATGGGCAAGGTGCCTGGCCGCGGCACCAAGACATACTTCAAGCCCGACCTCACCATCATGGAGACCGGCGATTTCTCGTTCGAGACGTTGGCGCAGCGCTTCCGCGAGATGGCGTACCTCAACCGCGGACTGACGATCATGCTGGTCGACGAACGCCCCGA
This sequence comes from Ktedonobacterales bacterium, assembly GCA_025450405.1. Taxonomy (GTDB): domain Bacteria; phylum Chloroflexota; class Ktedonobacteria; order Ktedonobacterales; family JADMIN01; genus JANWHL01. The sequence goes on along the minus strand of JANWHL010000088.1, from coordinate 5,291 downwards.
CCAGGAACAGGATTGCACCTTCTACTTCGAGGGCGGCCTGCTCTCGTTCGTGCGCCACCTGAACAAGATGCACACGGTCCTGATGGCCAAGCCGGTGTACGCCGAGCGCAAGATGGACAAGACGCTGGTGGAGGTGGCGCTGCAGTACAACGACCGCTACACGCCGACGCTCTACTCCTTCGCCAACGGCATCAACACGGTGGACGGGGGCACGCACGTCACTGGCTTCCGCACGGCGCTCACGCGCACGCTCAATGAGTACGGGCGCAAGGCGAACCTCCTCAAGGAGGCCGACGCGAACCTGACTGGCGACGACGTGCAGGAGGGGCTGACGGCGGTCATCAGCGTGAAGCTGCCGGAGGCGCAGTTCGAGGGGCAGACCAAGGGCAAGCTGAATAACGCCGATGTGCGCAACCAGGTGGACAACGCGCTGGCGGAGGCGCTGGCGAAGTACCTGGAGGAGACGCCGTCGGAGGGCAAGCGCATCCTCGAGAAGTGCCTGAACGCGGCGCGGGCGCGCGAGGCGTCGCGCAAGGCGCGCGAGCTGGTGCGCCGCAAGGACGCGCTGGATACGACGCTGCCAGGCAAGCTCGCGGACTGCTCGGAGCGGCGTGCGGACCGGTGTGAAGTGTACTTGGTGGAGGGCGACTCCGCGGGCGGGAGCGCGAAGCAAGGGCGCGACCGGCACTTCCAGGCGATCCTGCCGCTGCGCGGCAAGATCCTGAATGTGGAGCGGGCGCGGCTGGACAAGATGCTCGTCAGCGAGCAGATCAAGAACATCATCACGGCGTTGGGGACGAGCATCGGCGAGACGTTCAACGTCGAGAAGCTGCGCTATCACCGCATCGTGCTGATGACCGACGCCGACCACGACGGCAACCACATCCGCACGCTGCTGCTGACGTTCTTCTTCCGCCACATGCCGGCCGTCGTCACAGGGGGCTATCTCTACATCGCCCTGCCGCCGCTCTACGGCATCCAGGTGGGCAAGCAGCGTCACTATGCCTACTCCGACGAGGAGAAGGAGCAGCTGCTGGACCGGGTGGGCCGCGACAAGAACCCGCGCATCAACCGCTACAAGGGCCTGGGCGAGATGGACCCGGAGGAGCTCTGGGAGACGACCATGAACCCGGCGACGCGGACGCTGCTGCGGGTGACGGTGGAGGACGCGGCCAAGGCGGACGAGACGTTCTCGATGCTGATGGGCGAAGAGGTGCTGCCGCGCAAGCGGTTCATCGAGGCGCACGCCAAGCAGGCCAATCTGGATATTTAGTCCTCACCCCCCTGCCCCCCTCTCCCTTCGGGGAGAGGGGGTGTCGCGTATCCGCGGCGGATGGTGATGCCGATGCGCCAGATACTCAATGATTTCATGATGAGCCAGCTTCGCCCAGATGGGACGGTTCGCATCCCTTTGGGTTCGGAGAGCCGGTCCAGTCAGCTCGCTGGCCTGAGCGGGGGAGAGCGGATCCTCATCGTGTATCCTGGGAATCTATCGGCGGAAGCGGTCGCCGCGAGCACGGTGAGCGACGGCGAGCGGTGGTGGTATGGCGTCGTGGCGAGCGCCGACGCGATCCGCAATCTGGATACGGACGGGCCCATCGAGCAGGCCGAGCAGCCAACCGGGCGGAACTCCCAGAGCGCGAAGCCGCGCGTCGGCTAGCGATTGATGCTATGTGGGCGCATGTGAGCCAAAAGGCCGGGATCACGGTAGATCCCGACATCAACAGCCAGCCGACGACGACCTCGAAGGCCCGCGATCAGCCATGGGTATCCAGCCCCTTGCGATCGAGCGCCGCTCGGATCTGGCTGAGCCACTCCGTGCCCAGCTGGCGCCCATTTGGGAGTTGGTCGCCTCGATCCCAGCGCCACGTGGTGATCATCGCCAGCACGAGGATCCGGCACTCGCGCAGCAAGGCTTGATCGACCCCCGGATAGTGCTCGCTGACTTCTTCGGGCGCATGGGCGAGGTCGAACTCGACCGGCCCCCGGCAACACGTTTCGAAGTCTATGAATAGCAGCCCGTTCTTCGTGGTGAGCACATTACCTGGGTGTGGCTCACCGTGCAGGAGCTGCTCAGCGGCGCCACGGTCCCCGATTACTCGTCTCAGGCTTCGTAGCGTGTCGCCAAGGAGCTCCCGGTCCGCGTCGGCGAGCGCCGGAGTGTGGTCGCGGCTCGCGACGAGTTGTTGAGCTTGCTCAACGCGATCCGTGAAGTGCGGCGTAGGGACATCGAGCGTGCGCATGCCGGCATGCAACCGCTCGAGCGCGCTGGCGTAGTCGGCTGGTGAGATCTCGCGAGGGGTCGCGGGTTCGTAGTAGGTCCACAGCGTGACCACGAAGCCATCACGCTCATAGACACGTGGGGCCACTCGACGCTCAAGAGCGGCCACAGGGCACCCGGATTCGGCGAGCCGCTGAGCAAGCTCGACTTCGAACTGTAAATCCTGAAGCGCTACAGGCGCTACAGGCGCTACAGGCGCCACCCGGGCAAGCACGTCACAAGGCAGCATACGCAGAGTGAGCTTGTTCGAGTCATGAAGGACGATCGCGTCGTCGACTGTCAGGTCAAGTGATGAGGCGGTCGACATGGCCGCGGCCATCGCACGCGGGACCTCTGACGCCCGCATGGTCGCCTGACCCCACTCCCTTGAGCGCTGCCGTACTCTCCATGCAGCGCAACGTGGGCAGCATACCACGTTGTCGATAGAGAACCGCGGCGGCGGCGGTGTGTGGAGCGACGCCTGTCCGGCTGCGTCCCTTGATGCTATACTTCCAAGCGGACGCCGCCTTGGGCGCGAGCATGTGCGTGAACGCCTGGCGCTTGGTCGGAACAGAAAGGCTCTGGGAATGGGCTCGACACCGCCCCAGCGGACGTTGACCGAGAGGGTCGCCGAGTTCCTGGCGCGCGGCCCATCGCCTGAGGAAACCGCCCGCTTTCGCATCTCGGAGCGAGCACAGGAGCAGGTACACGCGCTGATGGAGCGGCATGAGGACGGGGCTCTTTCGTCCGAGGAGACCGCCGAGCTGGATGAAATCACGGTCCTCGATCAGCTCTTCACCCTCATCCGCGCCCGTCTCGCGCCGCCCTCATCCTCCGCACACAATGGAATTGACGCATGAGCGAGCGCGCCGACAGGGCCCCGCGCGCGGGAGAGGCCCCACATGGATGGTGACGCGGACATCATCATCGTTGGCGCCGGGCTGGCGGGCCTGGTGGCCGCCGCGGAGGTCGCGGACGCCGGCAAACGCGTGCTGCTGCTGGACCAGGAGCCGGAGCAGAGCCTGGGAGGCCAGGCGTTCTGGTCCTTTGGCGGCCTCTTCTTCGTCGATTCGCCGGAGCAGCGCCGGCTCGGCATCCACGACTCTCACGACCTCGCGCTGGGCGACTGGATGGGCACGGCGGGATTCGACCGCGCGGAGGACCACTGGCCGCGCCAGTGGGCGGAGGCGTACGTCGCCTTCGCCGCCGGCGAGAAGCGCGACTGGCTCCATGGCATGGGCGTGCGCTTCTTCCCGATCGTCGGCTGGGCCGAGCGCGGCGGCTACGAGGCCGGCGGTCCGGGCAACTCCGTGCCGCGCTTCCACGTCACCTGGGGCACCGGCCCCGGCGTGATGGAGCCCTTCGCGCGCCGGGTGCGCGCCGCGGCCAAGCGTGGGCGGATCACCCTCAAGTTCCGCCACCGGGTGAGCGAGGTGACGCGCAGCGGCGGCGTGGTGGACGGCGTGCGCGGCGAGATCCTGGAGGCGAGCGCGGTCGAGCGCGGCCGGCCCAGCTCACGCGTGGTGGTGGGCGAGTTCGCGCTGCGTGCCCAGGCGGTGATTGTGACGGCGGGGGGCATCGGGGGCGATCAGGACCTTGTGCGCCAGAACTGGCCGATCCGGCTGGGCCAGCCGCCCAGACACATGATCACCGGCGTGCCCGCGCATGTGGATGGGCGCATGCTGGGGATCACCGAGGCGGCCGGCGGGCGGGTCATCAACCGCGACCGCATGTGGCACTACACCGAGGGCATCCAGAACTGGAACCCGGTCTGGCCGGACCACGGCATCCGCATCCTGCCGGGGCCGTCGTCGCTCTGGCTGGACGCGCGCGGCGAGCGGCTGCCATCACCACTCTTCCCAGGCTTCGACACGCTCGGCACGCTCACGCACATCATGGGGACCGGCTACGACTACACCTGGTTCGTGCTCACACAGGCGATCATCGAGAAGGAGTTCGCGCTCTCCGGCTCGGAGCAGAACCCCGACATCACCGGCCGGAGTGTGCTGAAGGTGCTGGGACGCATCGGGCCGGGCGCGCCGGGACCGGTGGAGGCGTTCAAGCGGCACGGGCCGGACTTCGTGGTCGCGCGGTCGCTGGAGGAGCTGGTCCGAGGGATGAACGCGCTCACGCCAGAAATGTCGCTCGACCCGGCGGCGCTGGCGCGGACGATCGCCGAGCGCGACCGCCAGATCGACAACCCCTTTGGCAAAGACGCGCAGATCACCGCCATCCGCAGCGCGCGGCGCTATGTGGGCGACCGGCTGATCCGCGTGGCGAAGCCGCACAAGCTGCTGGACCCGAAGGCCGGCCCGCTGATCGCGGTGCGGCTGCACATCCTGACCCGCAAGACGCTGGGCGGCCTGGAGACCGACCTCGACGGGCGGGTGCTCGGCGCGGACGGCCAACCGGTGCCGGGGCTCTACGCCGCCGGCGAGGTGGCGGGCTTCGGCGGCGGCGGGATGCACGGCTACCGCGCGCTGGAGGGGACGTTCCTCGGCGGGTGCCTGTTCTCCGCCCGGGTGGCGGGCCGCGCGGCGGCGGGGACGGTGGTCTGATAGAGATTCACACAGAGGCGGGATCCCCCAGTGGGGGCGCGGAGAGGGAGGAGGACGGGGGGAGGACGACAGAGAGATAACGACACGAAGTGGACAGCGAGGAGCCGGGGAAGAGAACGTGAGCGAGGAGCCGGGGAAGAGAACGTGGAAGCACGAGCCGCTGAGAGTTCGAAGGACACGGGGGAGGACACCGGCGGCGAGGCGAATTCCAGAGCGTTGGTGAGGGTCATCCGGAGCCAATGTTAAGGCGGGAGCGCATGGCCTACGTTGGCGGTCAGATAGGGCGTTCGTGGGCACGGCGAAAGTGACCGGCAGCGGGATCGCGGCCTGGGGATAGCCCACCACATGTGCGTGAGCACCCCCAGGACCGCGTCTGTCGCCTCAGTTGATGAGCAGGTAGCTGAACGTCACGTCGCTCGCCGGGGCACTGCTGGCGTGGAGGGTGAAGAAGCCGGGGGGGGGCGACCGCCCAG